>CAMDGJ010000039.1 GCA_945897545.1 Flavobacterium psychrophilum | reverse complement strand
GAAATTAAAAGAGATACACAAATGGCTAAAAAAACATGTTTTTCTGTCGGTCCAGGAAGAAATTTATTTTTTCAAAGAATTGAAACCAAAAATGGTTTCAAAACTTCTTTTTTATAAAGAGCTTTTAAAATTAGAGGCATCTTTACCTCCAAGCAAAAAGAAGAAAAGAAAGCATTACGAAGAATTACTGACTGCTATTCATCAATATGTTACCACCAATAAAGAGTTTTATGAATACTATCGTTCTAGATCATCCCACAAAGACGAAGACCATTTTGTGCGGCACAGCTACAAAGACATTATCAAATACGATTGTTATCTTATCAATTACGATTCCAAACTCAGCACCTCACACGATTATAATGTGGCCACTATTATAGCAAACGATCTCTTTGCTATTCACTTGGAAAACAAACTCGACGAACTCGACAGCAAAAATATTTCTCAAAATTCCTCCATAGATCGCAGATTTAATTGGACAGGTTCAAAAGTAGATTTAACAGAAATGGTATACGGTTTTCAGGCATCAGGATGTATTAATAACGGCAATATCGATTTAAAAGAATTTGCCATTTTTTTAGGCACTATGTTCAATGTAGAAATTGATTCCAATCTATATGGAAACTACTCAGATATCAAATCTAGAAAAGTTTCAAAAACAAGATTCATAAACACAATGTCTGAAAAACTTATCGAAAAAATGGATGACGAGGATTCAAAAAAGAAGCCAAAATAAAATACCCCATCGGGTACAACTTGGGTTTACTTTGTCAAGCCCATATTTTAAGTTGAATACTTCTAATATTCAAATGGGAAAAATCAGCTCTAAAATGTTAAAATTTATAAATAGAAGCCAGTAAACATAAGGGTTCTGTTTTCATTTAATGAATAATAACACCCAACTTGGGTCAACTTGGGTTTCTTTTGTCAAGCCCATATTTTACGTTGAATACTTCTAATATTCAAAATGGGAAAAATCAGCTCTCAAATGTTAAAATTTATAAATAGAAGCCAGTAAACATAAGGGTTCGGTTTTTATTTATTGAAAAATAACACCCAACTTGGGTACTACTTGGGAAATAAAAACAATCAAATGAAAGTAATTTGTCTTATAACAAATCAAACACTTTCACTATGAACTTACATCCCAAAAAACTCTTCCCAGAAATCGACAACTATGAGTTGTTAAACTACCAAGTAGTGACAAAAAGAGACTTGCTCAATTTTGGCAATGCACTGCTCCACGAAATCCAATCTGGTAAACCAGACGCAGAACAACCTGCTCAATGGCTCAAATCTTCAGAAGTTAGAAAACTTCTCAAAATTTCTCCAGGAACATTGCAGAACCTTCGCATCAACGGAACACTAAACTACAATCGGATTGGTGGCATCCTCTACTACAAATACGAAGACTTAAAAAAATTAATGGAAAAATAACCAAAACCTAGAACCTTAAACCCAACACCCAAAATGAATTACATCAAACACCTCACCGGCTTTTTCGAAAAGGTATCCGCCGATTTCGACTTAAATCCCACCCACATCAGTCTTTACATGGCTGTATTCCAATTATGGAATCAAAATCGTTTTCAAAACCCAATTTGTATTTCCAGAGACGAATTAATGCGTATCAGCAAAATTGCATCCTATGCAACCTACCACAAGTGCATCAGGGAATTGGACGAAAGGAATTTTGTGAAATACATGCCTTCCTACAATCCGTTCAAAGGATCTACACTTGAAGTTGTCAATCTTGATTTTTTCACCAAACCAATTCAGAAAAAGGAGATTAAAAAACTCAAAACCCAACAAAAAATCAAACAAGTCAATGAACAGGCTGTTGAACAAGTTGCTGAACTGGGTATTGAACAAGTACTGAACAAGCACTGTACAAGCGCTGAACTTCTACCTTATATAAACAATACAAACATTATAAACAGGGTAAACGGGCGAGCTCAAAAAAACCCAGATATAAATTGCGATTTTTTACTAGAAAATGAACCGCAACCCAAAAAAAAGTTGCGCGAAAAAAAAGGTATTGAACCCGTTGAAAAAATCCCTCCCGTCTGGGAAGATATACTCCCTTTTTTCAAGGAGAAAAATAATTCGGAAATCGAAGCCCAAAAATTTTACAACCATTTCCAAAGTAACGGTTGGCTCGTGGGAGGAAAATCCAAAATGAAAGACTGGAGAGCTGCTGCTCGAAATTGGATGCTCAACGCAAACAAATTCCAGCCAAAATCAAATGCACCTCAACCCAATCATCTGCACACACCAAATTCAAAAAACTATGCCGAACCATTGTAAATTAATTACCGACACTTTCGAAATTCAAAACGACCACAAAGTCTATGATTTTAATAAATGTTTGAAATTTATTGATTACCACGGAAAGCAACATTACGGACAATCTTTCAAAATAAACATCATAGACATCCCAACTATTTACAAACTGATTATTTATATGATTAAAGATCAGAACATGGCCTTAAAAGAACGAATTGACCTCTCAAAAGGCATTTTGCTGTCTGGCCCAATTGGATGCGGAAAAACCTCTATAATGCACCTCATTAGACCTTTTGCAAGCCCATTGTCTGATTATAAAATCAAAACCTGTCGGGAACTATCCTTCGAATTTGCCAAAAATGGATTTGATGCCATCAACAAATACACCCTAAAACAAAACTCCCAATCAAGGCTTCCGGGCTACTGCTTTGACGATTTGGGTGCCGAACAACAAATAAAACATTTCGGCAACGATTGCAATGTAATGGCTGAGGTATTGATAAGTCGTTACGAACAGTTCGTGGAGAATAATTCCATTACTCACCTCACTTCTAACTTATCTGCCTCAGAAATCGAAATGCTTTACGGAAACCGGCTGCGCTCCAGAATGAGAAATATGTTCAACGGCATCAGTTTTAATATAAATTCAAATGACAAACGATAATTTGAAATGGAATTCTTTAATTTGCAGTATCAGTTTGTCTAATATTAAATACAATAATCAATGAGCGAATCCCAAAACATAGAATGGAAAAAATCCTGGCACGATGATTATCTGAAATGGGTTTGTGGTTTTGCCAATGCTATTGGCGGTGTTATTTTTATTGGCAAAGGTGATGATGGTGTAATTATTAATTTGGCAGATTACAGAAATTTGTTAGAAGCAATACCAAATAAAATAAGAGAACATTTGGGTATTATTGCTGAGGTTAATTTACATCAGGAAAATGGAGCGCATTATATAGAAATTGTGGTGCCCCCTTACACGGTTCCGGTTTCACTTCGCGGTCGTTACTATTACAGAACAGGCAGCACAAAACTGGAATTGACAGGAAATGCATTGAATGAATTTTTATTGAAAAAATCGGGCAAAACTTGGGATAGTGTTCCTGAAGCTGCAGCAACTTTTAACGATATTGATTCCGAAAGTGTGAAAGCTTTTATAAAAGACGCTCAAAAAAGTGGTAGAATGCCTGATTTTTCAGATTTATCTATCGAAGAATTGTTTGAAAAATTAAGACTATCAGACAAGGGAGAAATCAAACGGGCGGCAATCATTCTTTTTGGCAAAGACCCAAATCGTTTTTATCCCAATGTAATGGTTAAAATTGGCCGTTTTGGCAACGATGATGCCGATTTAAAATTCCAGGAAACAGAAGAAGGAAATTTAATCCAATTGCTGAAAAATGTTCCCAATCAATTAAACTATAAGTTTTTCACCAAACCAATAGACTTTGCAGGAATGCAACGAGTAGAAAAAGGAGAATATCCAGTGGCGGCAATTCGTGAAATGTTGTTGAACGCATTAGTACATCGAACTTATATGGGTTCTATGATTCAACTTCGTGTTTATGATAATAAACTAACTCTTTGGAACGAAGGAAATTTACCTGAAGGAATGGAACTTGAAAGTTTGAAACGCCATCATATTTCACGCCCAAGAAATCCTGTAATAGCAGATATCTGTTTCAAAGCAGGCTACATTGATTCGTGGGGTCGTGGGACACTCAAAATTATCAACAGCTGTAAAGAAGCAGGTTTGCCTGAACCTACAATCACAGCATTAGACGGAGGCATATTGGTAACTTTGTTCAAAGACAAATACAGCACAGAACAACTCAAATCTTTAGGCTTAAGCGAGAGACAAATAGCAGCAGTAGAATACGTGAAAGTAAATGGTAAAATTACTAATTATGAATTGCAACTAGTATTAAATTTATCCGAAAGAACCATTTTAAGAGAGTTAGATGATTTAGTCAGTAGCAATATTCTTATTAGAAAAGGAGAAAAAAAAGGGACGTTTTACGAACTAAACAATAGTTTTTAATCCTCGTTTTGGCGGATAAGTGGCGGATAAAACCCCATTTTGGCGGATAAGTGGCGGATAAAATTAATCACCTCAAAATTGCCTCAATCGCCTCACGCAAATTATATAATTTGTTACTATTAGTTGGTTGGACAAGATTTAAATAATATTTCTCGAAATACAGCATCCACAGATTTAAGTATTTTAGTTGACAAATACATCTTTAAATCAAGTGATATCAAGGGAACTGGTTCCTTTTACGAACTTTTTTAATTGCACAATAATTGCACAAATTGCACAATTGGTCTAAATTAGTATTTGAAATAGTAGATACAATAATTAGTCGAGATTTAAATGATAGTATATGTACTGGAGCTTTTTATAAATTAAATTGATTGCGCCATAATTGCGTCTATTGCGTCATAGTTGCGTCACAAATCTGTTTATTGCGTCATACCAGTTTAAATAAATAGGGGCTTTTACGAACTAAATAATAGTTTTTAAGTATCGTTTTGGCGGATAAAAAATCCATTCCTGGCCGAATAGCCATAAGTTTCCACTTCGGTAAAACCAGCTTTTCCTAATCTTTCTCAAAGCCTACATTGAGAAACATTTAAATAATTTTCTTTGCATGTACATTTATTTTAAACAGTTCCACCAACTGACTTTAATCTCTTCGGCAAACGGTATGGAACGAGCTTTCCATTTAATTACACGGGTTTCGCCGGGCAGTAATTCAAAGTAATTATCTTCAAATTCCACATCGCCTTCGAGTGTTACAACATGTGCCCACTTGTCGGTCGAAACAGTAATAGAACCACTATCGTAAGTTTGTTTCTGACTAACTTTCAAGCTTATAGGTTCGTATTTTACATCTTGTGGTCGTGCAGGTGTCCAGTAGCTTCGGTCGGTGCCTTTAGCAGTTTCCACTTCGCAAACTAAAATGGCATTATTGGCTAATTTCGACTTGAGTTCGGCCAAATCCAGTTCCATTATTTTTGTGCTTTCGTTGGCTTTCAATTTTAAATTTAAATTCTTCATATCGAAAGCTTTTCCAATAACGGGCTGTATAAAAACACGAACTTTGGCATCAATATCTTCCAGTAAATCGTTGCTTATCCACCAATTAACTGTTTTGTCAGTTTGTTCGGAAGCGGCAATCACCGGACGTGAACCAGCTGCAAAGCCATACCATCCAGCCTTTCGACCTCCCCAATAGTCAATCAAACTCCATCCTAATGCAGGCCAACAATCGTTATACATCCAAAACTGAATGCCACTTGAAGAAAACATTCGCCGACGACTTCCTTCCATTGCTAATCGAACAAACTCATACTGAAGATATTCCATTTGACGAATTCGTCGATTATTATCACTACCCGGATTTCCATAAAACTGTTCGGAAAGGTATTCTAAATGTGAAAAGAGTGTTCTGTGTGCGGCTGCACCCGGATTATCAATATTGTGATATTCATACATTTCAGTTCCAAGTATATCCTCATCATTCATAAATTTCTTCAACACGCTCTTTGGAGGCGAACCGGCAGTTGTTTGCTCGCTCATAAATCTACCCGCACTATATTTACTAATAACTTGACGGTAGTTTGAAAAATCAAAATTTAGGCTTTTAAACTCCTTTGACAAAAATGAATTAACATGACTGTCACCGGATATAAGAGAATTATTATTTTCCGGGTCATTACCGTAAGGACTTGTAATACGAAATGGGCGAGATGGATCCAACTTTGCCATCAAAGGCGCTATTTCGTTCTGGTTCATTAGTTTAAACGGCCATTCGTCATCAGGTTTTTTATTCAACCCCAGTTCATTATCGCCGCACCAAAAAACGATGGCTGGATTACTCCGTATCAGTTTTACGTTGGCTTCCACTTCTTTTTTGTATAACTGAACAAACTCTTTGTCATCATCGGGATATCCTCCGCAAGCCAGCATAAAATCCTGAGAAGCCAGTATTCCCATACGATTGCATAAATCCCAAAATTCCTGCGGTTCGAAAATACCACCTCCCCAAACACGTAACATATTTACACCTGCATCCTGAGCTTGTTTTAGCAATGTAGCATATTGATTTTTCGTAATTCGTGCCGGAAACGGATCGGCAGGAACCCAGTTGCCGCCTTTGATGTAAACTCTTTTACCATTCAAAATTACAGTAAATGAACTTCCATTTCCTTCCTTGTCTTTTATTTGCTCAATTGCAACAGTCCGAACTCCGGTTTCGACTGATTTTTGATGGAGTATTTTTCCCATTTTATCATAAAGTTCAACCTGAACACGGTAAAGCGGGTGTTTTCCCAAACCATTCGACCACCAGATTTGCGGAGCGGCTATTTCAAAATCGAGTTTTAACGGTTCATTTGCAATGGTTTTAGTTGTGTTCCAAACGGGTTTATTTTGCGGGTCAAAACAGGTAATTTTAACGGTTTGTGCTTCTTTTGTTTTATTAGTTGTAGCAACTTCCAATCCCATTAGAGCTGTATTTTTTTTCAGTTCCTTGGTGTAAATAAAAATATCATCCACACGGGCATCATTATAACCAACAATTCGAACCGGCCGCCAAACGCCATAGGTAACAAAGCGTGGCACCCAGTCCCAACCAAATGTACACTGCATTCTCCGTACGTAAGCTCTGTATGGGTCTCCAAAAGCACCCTTGAACTGTTTTTGACGCGCTTTTTCACCTACCATTTTCTCCAAGGTTTGAAGCCTAACCTCCAGCACATTGCCTTTTTCCTTTAACCAACCATTAACATCAAATTTATAAGGCAAAAACATGTTGTTGGTAGAAGCCAGTTTGCGTCCGTTCAGGTAAATATCCGAATAGGTGTCAATTCCATCAAACTGAAGCTGAATCCATTGTTTCGAAAGCATTTCGGGCGAAACATCAAAAGTTCGCTTGTATGTCCACGACCAAAACTCAGGCCATTGGCATTGTTTGTAATTATCCCTCCAAAAAGGATCGGGAATCAGCCCTTCACGCTGTAAATCGGGGTGAACCATCCCGGGTACAGTTCCCTGTAATGCAATATTTTTGCTTTTATCAGGATTTAAACCATCTATTTTCCACGAATTACCATCGAGCGACTGTGTAACCGATTGTGAACGTACTAGTTGTATCGAACAAAAAGCAGCTATCACAAATACTATCGAAAATACTTTTGAGCATCTCATATTTCTCTTATTTTTTATCAAAAACCGGTGAACCCTATTTTATCGTATGCTTTTCGGGCTCTCGTTAATTTGGATTTGTACTTTTTGTCTTTGGTAACATGGTACAATTTATAATTTAGTATTTCTTTATGTAAAATGGGAGTAAGTTATTCTGTAAAATTTGAATACTTCCCGTTTGTCTGCTACTATTTTATCTCCCAAAATCATCTTGAAGGCGTACAATATCTTCTTCATCTGAAGGGTTTTCAGGATCTGTATGCTGCCAAATTTCCGCTACAATTCCCCAAGAATCTAAGCCAATTAAACGATGGCGCTCTCCTTTGTCCAATTGAATAAAATTTCCAGGAGATAATTGTTGTATTTCCAGTTCTTCATCTGTATTACTGGTTTTCACACCTACAGTTCCTGCAACCACTTTCCAAATTTCGGCTCTTCGGTGGTGAAATTGCCAGGATAAACGTTTGTTTGGCGCCACCACTAAAATCTTCGGACTCAATTTATTAGTAATTTGAATTTGTGACATTTCAAGATGAGGAAAAAATTCTGCTGCAAAAGCATTCGCTTGGCTTTCTTCAATCACAAAAAAACCTCCCCAAGGACGCGTTTCATCTTGTTTTATGATAGTGAATTTTTCTTTTTTTAATGCTGCAGCTATCTGTTCGAAAACTACTTTTTTTTCTAAATTATGGGATAGATTGAAATTCATTTTTTTATTTTATCGTGAACTATTAAATTTAATTTATTGAAAAGAACCTCGTTAATAATCTTACTTTTTCTTGTTATGGGTTTTTTCTTTGCTCTAACATCCAAATGTTTTAAAATTGGTGCTTAACTAATACTGCTGCTTTTATTTGGATATCTAAGCAGCTTGAATGAAAGAGAATGTCCTCAAACTAAAAACAATAAAATTATTTTTATACGAATCTTGATTTGTTTTTAGTTTTGATTGCTGATTGATGCTTGAAAAGAAGAAACAGGCAATCCTTGCGAATTATAAAGTTCTCCTTTTACCCAATCTTTAAAGGCATATCTAACTCCTACAGGACTACTGATTGAAGTATTCCAAACCTCTATGGAACCTTTAACTATTTTAGCGTTAGCCGGACTATAAATACCATCAGCCCCAGCGATTTCGAAATTCAATAAAGGTTGCCCAAAGGTGGTCAGTCCCATTTCGGCATAGTCAAAATTTATTACAATCTTATCCGCTTCTAAAGCCATGCTCTTATATATGGGGCCACAAGAAGGAAAACCTTTTAGACCATACGTTTTAGACAAGGCCAAGTACAACAATCTTTTGGCTACCACCTCTTTGTCCTCGGGATGGATGTTAAATTCTTCGCCAGCATCCGTCATAATGGCGATTCCCGAATTGGGAATAGTTTTTGCGCAATGCACCATTTCTTGTCTCATCTTAGCAGCATTTCCTTTGTCAGGATAAGTATAGGGAGCTATTTGTACAAAATAAAACGGAAAGTTTCCTATTTCCCATTTCTTTCTCCAGTCACTGACCATCAAAGGCAACAACGCTGAATATAATTCAGGATCTCGATGATTTCCTTCTCCTTGATACCATAGAAAACCTTTTACGGATAATCCCATAAGCGGACTAATCATACCATAATAAAGTTCCGAACATTTCACCTCCTTAGGACCTGCAGGTGCTTTCAATAATTCAGGATAATTTTTTATTTGTTCTTCAGGCATCCAAGCCTGAATTGCAGTACCACTATAGGCTGATTTTATTATTCCTACAGGGATTCCCAAAGCATCATTTAAATATTTTGCATAGAGATAGCCTACTGCACTAAACTCGGAAGCAGTCTCTACTGAAGCTTCTCCCCAGCTGCCTGAACAATTTTCTTGAGGACTAGTGGATTGCTTTTTCCCTACCGTAAACAAAAGAAATTGAGTGTTTTTTGCATTGACAATATGTTCGATAGAATTTTTTATTGTAACAGTATTGGGAACTCCCCGCAGTGGAACATCCATATTCGATTGTCCAGAACAGATCCAAACTTCTCCTATCAGCACATTCTTTAGCTGTAATTCATCACCGTCACTAATTGTAATGGTATAAGGACCTCCAGCTTTCGGAGTATTGATCTTAATGTCCCATTTGCCAGAACGGTCTGATTGAAAGCTGTAAACTTTCCGATCCCAAGACGTACTTATTTTTACTTTTGTATTAGACGTTGCCCAACCCCAAATTTTGGCTTCAGATTGTTGTTGTAAAACCATGTTGTCTGAAAAAAATGCTGGCAACTTTATTTCTGCAAATCCCTTTTGAATAAAGAATTGCATCATGATAATTAAAATAAGTTTCTTTTTTATATCGAACATCCTACTTTTAGTTTTTATTATTATTTTTAGAGTTTTAAGGCTTGAAGAGTTATTGTGATTTTAAAAAAAATTACAAAAAAGACTTACCACCTACTATCCATATTTACTGGTTTCAATAAATCTGATTCCAGCAATATTTTTTGTGGTTCTCCATTCCATCCTTGAAAAGTAAATTCGCCAAAAACTTCACCTTCTTTTAATGTGAGTTCAATTTGTCGGCTTTCTCCCTTTTCTATAAAAAAGGTATTGTCCGACATTTTTATATAAGGATTATCTGTAGTTATAATCACAAATGGGGTGAACTCACTTGCCGTAATGGTAAGAATTGCTTTTGAACTACTACTCCTTTTAATGGATGCTGCTAATTTTCCAGGTACAGTTTTCATCAACTTCATATCAGCGGCAGTATAGAAATAAGGATATATTATACTATTATTTTCTACCCATACTTTCAAATAAAAATTTCCATCTCCGATCTCTTTTCTTGTTATTTTCAAATCGATGGCAAGACCCGCTGTATTCTCTTTGAAATTAACATTTTCCTTCCATTCTTTTACGAGCGTTCCATCTGTCTTTACCAATTGGCATTTGACTTCTTGATTTTCGATTTTGTCAAGATCATTAATATACCATACTGTTAAATGATCGTCTGTATTATTGACCATTAAAGTCCTTGGAGCAAAGGCTCTTCGCACAGTATACCATGAAGGTTTCTTAAATTCTTCATAGTCTATGACACTCATCTCAACAGAAGGCCATGTATCTGCCCATTTCCAAAAGAGCATTCCTCCACACTCTTCCATATTCCTTCTGAAAGATTGTGCCATTCGCATATATCCGTTTGCTTGAAATACCTGAGAGAGGTAAATGTACTCAGAAATAGAAGTAGGGATTCCAAAATAACCGGTTACATTCTCCCAAATACTTTGAGGAAAACCCCTCCTCATTGTAGGAACATCTCCCCAATGCATGTGGTAATAATCATTTTCTAAAACAGGCCATAACTTATCTTTAGGTACAAATTTCAATAAACTTGACAATTGTGGTATTGCTGGAGCTCCACCCTCGCTGATAAATCTTGCATCATCAATTCGTAAGTTAACATAATCATTCACTGGGAATGTAGAACTCCAATTCCGTTTGTCTCCGCCCCAAGGGCTTCGAGGGTAACCTCCCCCAGAAGGACTTGAAGGATGCCAATAACGATCTGGATCATAAACTGCCATGACGCGCTTTTGAACTTCATGGGTGATTTTATTAGAGAACTGTCCCAATCCTTTATCATGCCGAACCATATCCGACTCATTATCACCACACCATCCTACAATACTGGCTCTGTTTCTTAATTGTTTAACAATATTTATGGTTTCGCTTTCTGCTTCTTCTAAAAAAGCTTCGTCATTAGGATACAGACTAGAAGCATAAAAGAAATCTTGCCATACCAAAATGCCCATAGCATCACAAGCGTCATAAAAGGCGTCATTTTCAACACTACCACCTCCCCAAATACGAAGCATATTTGCTCCCGATTCTTTGGCCGCTTCTACAGAACGAAAGTATCTTTCTCTCGAAAGACTAGCAGGCATAGCATCTAACGGCTGCATCGCGTATCCTTTTATAAAAACGTACTTTCCGTTTACATAGAATTTTAATGGCGTAACATCTACTTCCTGTGGTTTTTCTAATTTTACTTTACTCCAGGCACCGATAAACCCACCATCCATCAATTCTTCAGTTTTGCTAGGATTTCCAATTCGGTAATCCACCATCCGTTTTTCTACAGGAGTTGTAACTACTTTGAATTCGCGTATAGCGACCAATTCTGAACGGCTATTTAATACTTTTCCTTTTTGAAGTAGATTGACCTTTAATTTATATAATGGCTGTTCTCCCAATCCTGAAGGCCACCATAATTTTGGATTTGTTATATCAAAAGACAGCTTTGTTGTCGTTATAGCACCTTCTTTCAGTTTTACTTTTTGAACGGCTCTATAGGTTTGATCTCCATTAGACAGCAATACTTCCACGTTCGCTGTTTTTGAGTTACTCCCTACCAGCTCAAGTTGTACCGTTGCTGTTGCTGCTGAAAAATTATCTTTTAAGACCGTTCTAAACCATACATCATCAATTCTAGCACCCTTACAAACTCTTAAGTTAACGGAACGATAAATTCCTGTTGTAATGATACGGGGTACATTATCCCAACCATAAGACATCTGCATTTTTCGGGTAATTGCTCTTTCTTTTACATTGAATGCACAACCTTGAATAGCATCCATCATTGATTTTGCATTGGGAATTTTATAAACCTCATCCATAGGAGCTGCCAAACGAATGAGCAAAACATTATCGCCTTTTGAAAGGTATTGACTCACCTCGAATGAATAGGTTTTGAACATATTATGTGTTTTGGCCACTTTTTGACCATTAAGCCAAATAGTAGCAAAGCAATCTAATCCGTTAAAGTCTAAATAAACTTTACCACCTTCACTATTTTCCGGTGTCTTAAATGAGGTACGGTACATAAAATCTTCATGCTCTACCCAAACACTAGAATAAAAATTTAAACCATAGTACAAATTTGATAATACGCCATTGCGTTCTAAATCTAAATGAACGTCACCCGGCACAACAGCAGTATTCCATTTGGCTAAATTCGTTTTTTCAAGAGACTCTTCATCTGTTTGACAGTAGGGAAAATGAGTGTATTCCCAGTTAGAATTTAACTCTAAAACAGAATCCTTATTTTGTGCATTGATAAGCCCTGTAGCACTTATCATCATTAGTAGTATTATATATATTCCTTTCATAAGTCTTATTATTGTTTTATTAAAGTAGTTAATTTGAAATCATTTTGGCTTCTTCAGTACGATACGTTTGTTATTCGAAAACCAATACGGTACTTTCAGGAGTTCCCATTTCTATGGTAATAATATAATGTGTTTTGTCTTCAACCATAGTTCCTTTAAAATCTTTTAATGTCAATGCATCTTTCCAATTGGCTTCATAGGTATTCCAATTGGTTTTCATCATATTGATAAACTTTGGAGAATCATTCGCTATGTCTTTTATATTGGGAATATATGCAGGCATATTTTCAAGTAACGGATTAAGAATCCCTTCTTTCTTCGTATCAGCTATAATATTGTCATAGATACTGTTTTCCCTATTTATAGTTGCTCTTTTTATGCTTTTTATGCTAAAAGACAACTCCTTCTTTGGTATTTTAAGCACCACTGTATTGCTATTATTGTATACTCTATCTGGATTGAATGCACTTACAAGTAAATACGCTTTCTTCTTAAAAACACTTAATAGACTTGTATGTGTAGTGTTTATTTCTTTCGTCTTTACTTCGGGAATTAATTGATAGGCTTCACCACCAGCCATATAATCAAGTACACTATAACCCCATAATTGACTATTGGCAACTTTGAATTTATCCGCATCACTTGTGCCGGGGACTTTGTCTAGCATATTCCAAAGAAATAAGCGATCTAGGCCATTTGCATGCAAATTCATCACAACTGTAAGATTCATGGCATTTCCAAAAGCACCCGGGTTTTGAGTCTTTAGTTTTGCACTCCAATCTCCTATAGCGCCAAATTCATGTATCTCTCGAGAGAATTTTGCATTGCCAGGAACGCTGTCTCTTACAAAATCCCATACTTTATCGATACCACTTACAATATCGTTTAAATTCGTTTTCTCCGAATAATATCTAGAGGCTGCAACAAAAGGAGAGGCCTTATTGTATTTCCCTGTTTTGCTGTTTCTACCGGTTGCGGCATGCTCCAATACATGAAACGAATTCACATTATGATTGGATTTAATATTACCAATTGAAGCCGCGGATATGTTATAAAGCCCTAAATTTGCATTAGGTAAAACATCCGCAATTGCACTTGCAGCGTAATCAAAATAGGTAATAAATTCTTTTTCAGTACCGCCAAACCGTTCTTTACCATTCATTTCTGTACCAATTCTAAAACGAAGTTTGTTGGCAGTATCCTGACCTAAAATATTTTTCAAAGTTTTACATAATTCACGGACTGTTGTGTACCATTCTTCAGGATTATCTGCAGGCCCAACCTGACCAAAAGAACCAATCACTGGATTTTTTCTCAATGCCCATGGAGTACAGTCCAGTACAATGGTAAAACTCGTATAGCCAATATTGGTATACGGAGATAAGCGTTGCGCTATCAATTCTGGTCTAAAGCCAAGGGATCCATCTTCTTTTCTATATACAAAATCGTATTGGGATAAAATTTTAATAGATTCCGTATCATTGGCGTCAAACTTTGAAACCTTCATCGTACCATCTGCATTTACCCCAGTTTTATCAGCTATTTTAAAACCTGGGTAAGAAAATGTGCCTCCCAATAACCTCACTACTGAAAGATGGTCTGCAAAAAGAACTTCCTTGTCAAAGGGTCGTTTTTTATATGGAAAATCTGTATTTAACATATAATCAGGCACCTTGTCAATCCAGATCCCCGTTTGAAGATAGGGCCCTAGTACGGGGTGGTTTCTCCAAAAAGGCTTCAACTCTCCCAAATGCTTTATTTGTTCTTGAGAAACACAGGTTAGACTTGTAATTAATGTTAGGCATGCTATTATTTTTTTCATTAGGTATTTATAAGATTGAGGTTAATTGAATTTTGTGTATATAAAATATAGTTCGTTCACAATCGGCATTTGAAGACCTGATTTATTATTGTTATTTACTTTTAGAATAAAAGTCTGAAAACCAGGCTTATCAAATTGAACTGTATTAAAATTGATTTCATTGGGATTTAAAATAGTGACTGGGTATTTTTTGTCATTGTATGCTATTTCCCACTCAGATTCTTCGGAAAAGTTTTCTCCTAAAACTTGTATGTTGTATAGGCCGGCTTTTTCTACAGAAATTGTATAAGATGCATGATCCCCTTTTTTAGAAAAACCTTTTAGGTTGTACTCACTTAAAATTTCATTAACGCCAAAAGCCTTTTCTGCCTCAGCTCCATATACTTTATTATAGCCCTGTCCTTTAACAGCTCTAATTTTAACTATTGGCATTTGAAAGACTCTCCCGGAATTTAAGATTTTAGCATATTGCTTTTCCAATTCCTTTTTAAATTGCTCTTTAATTTTTAAATATTGAGTGCTAATATCAATGCTTTCGGTTGGATCTTTAATAATATCAAAAAGTGCGGTACTACCGCCAGCGAAACTATGATATTTGTAGCGCTCTCCACGCAAAACTAAATGCTGCTCTTCTATAGTTACATCTTTCGGGTTGTTAACGATACCTCTAATGCCATCCTTGGCCCCGCCAGCAGCTCCTGCAAAGGAAATAGCCACACGTAATACCTGACGATCTATAGCCGCTGCGTTTTCATCCATCAAAGCAGGTTTTAAACTAATTCCATCAAACGGTAACTGATTTGGTACTGTTTGTTTTAGCGCTACTATATCTATCAAGGTAGGGAGTATATCCTCTACAGTTGCAAATTGTTTTCTAACCCCAGGTACTATTTTTTCAGGCCATCGAACCATAAATGGAACTACGATACCATTTTCCCATACGGTAGATTTCTGCCCTTTTAAGTCTAAAACATTTCTGCTTTTTATATCAATATCAGTCATATCTTTATAAGTAGGACCATTATCACTTAAAAACAAAACAATAGTATTGTCTAATTGTCCTAGATCATCTAAACCTTTTAACAATCGACCAACAGCATCGTCCATTTGAGTTACGCAACCATAAAAATCTGCTAATGCCTTAGAATGCCCAGCATCACGATACGGTTTTGCAAAA
>CAMDGJ010000038.1 GCA_945897545.1 Flavobacterium psychrophilum | reverse complement strand
AATAGTGGAGTAGAAAAAGAATACGTAAAAGACCTTCAAATTGACACTGATTTTGAGTTGTTATTTTCGGATGAATATATCAATAATGTCACGGAACGTTTGAGCTTATACAACGAATTGGGTAATGTGACTAACGAGGAAGAACTGGTTGTTTTCCAAAATAAATTAATCGACCGTTTTGGTCCAATGCCGCCACGAGCGTTGGCTTTGATGAACAGTATCCGCATTAAATGGATTGCGACCCGAGTAGGAATCGAGAAATTGGTAATGAAAAAAGGCAAGATGATTGGCTATTTTGTTGCCGATCAAAACTCGGATTTTTATACTTCCAAACGTTTTCATCAAGTAATTCAGTTTGTGCAAAAAAACAGCGCTATTTGTGTAATGAAAGAAAAACAAACACCAGCTGGTTTGCGGCTTTTGTTGACTTTCGAAAATGTGAAAACTACTAGGAGAGCTTTGGAGTTGATGGAGATGTTGGGTGGTTGATTTATATTAAAGCTTCCAGCCTTTTAAAGGCTGGAAGCTTTGGTAAACTATAATTAATTTTCGAGGCTGGAAGCTTTGGAGAAAAGTTATTCAATTATCAAATCTTCAATTTCACCTAAATCCTGATTTATAGAATGAAAATATTTGAAGTTTTCCAAATCATTAAAGGTTTCAATAACTCTATTCCGTTGTCATTTTGTTTGTTTTGTTGAAATTATTGTTCCATAAGAAGTCCAAGGATATTCTGCGATATGTTCAGCAAATCTATGATGAACAGGGTTATTGTGAATGTAAAAAATCAATTTTTGGAAATAATTTTCTGAACCGACAACCTTTCTTTTAAAGTTTTTCTCGAATAAACTTCCAGTTCGGTTATAACGTTTATTCATTGCTAAAGTATAAGCATTGAACAAATTTGAAAACTGTTTTGGGGCACTAATTATCTTTGGCTTACCAGTTGAAGTATACTCTAATTTTGTAATATCAATTTCACTAGTTTCTTTTATATAAACCAGAATATGAAAATGATTTTTCATTAGGCACCAAGCAAAAGTCTCTGCAATAGGGTCAATATACTTTTCGTAAAGTCTTAAAAAGTGATTATAGTTTTCGGTTTCATAAAATAAATCGATTCCATTGTTTCCTCTATTGTAAATATGATAATATTTGCCATTTTCAAGAGGAATTGGATTCATAGTTAGTTTGGTTTATTTTTTAAAGCTTCCAGCCTTTCAAAGGCTGGAAGCTTTGGTTTGGATAAAAAAAAAGCTGGAAGCTTTGGAATCTGAAATACTAATTCTTCAAATCCTTTATCACTTTAAAAGCCACATCAACTTCGTTTTCGCTTACTAAAATCGTGAATTCGTTTGAAGTCGAAATTACTTCATTGATGATGATTCCTTCCCAAGCCAAACGCTGAAAAATAAAATAATAAATGCCTGGAACTGTAATGTTTTCTTTGGGTAATTTTACTGTAATCGAAGCCAAATTTTCCAGTTTCTGAATCAATTTTTCATTAGCAAAATGTTTGTCAACAAGATTATTAACGCTGTTGCTTACCACAATATTGGTTTCATTTACACCACGAGATGAAGTATAAAAAATATCAGAAAAAGTGTTGATATCTGTAATTAAATCTGCTTGTTTGTTCAAAATAGTATCCGAAGCTGCAAAGGTGTAATCTGTCAAAGCAGAACGAACGGTGATTTCGCCAATGTTTTTTATTACTTTATTGATTTTGTGATTGAGTCTAAAATCCAGTTCTTCAGTGAGTCTTTTTAGCGACATAACAACAGCTCCTTGTTTTACCTCTTTGCCAAATTCACTCTCCAATTCGACCATAATATTCCGAGATAAAGACGTCAAGTTGATAATTCCAAGCGATAATGCATTCAATAAAAAAGGCTTTGTTTTGATGTAATTTTCTACAATAGAAGAAACAGTTTTCATTTTTTAATTGTATTAGTTATAAGGAAATCACCGCTTTGTTTCGAAAGATTTAGAATAAAAATCCACGATTCCTTAGATTGTTGTTAGTAAAACTTTTGCAAATATAAATAAAAAAACAATTTGTTACAAATCAAACAATAGTAAATTCGGTTAAAAATGATAAAAGGCATCGATTAGATGTTCAATAGCAAAAGACTTACCTTCTTTATGAACGGCAATAATGTCAAATCGCACTTCAACATCTAAATTATTGGATATAACATATTCGTTTACAGCTTTTACCAAAAGTTGGATTTTCTTTGGTTTTACAAAATCTTGAGGTAAACCAAAATCCAATGAAGAGCGAGTTTTTACTTCAATAATGGCGAGAGTATTTTCCTTTTTGGCAATAATGTCGACTTCGGCTTTTTGAAATACCCAGTTGGTTTCTAAGATTTCATACCCATTTTTTTGAAGAAATTCAACGGCCAATTCTTCTCCTAGTTTCCCTAAATCGTTGTGTTCAGCCATTTTTTGAAGTTAGAGGTTAGAGGTTAGAAGTTAGAAGTGGGAAGCTGAGAGCTGGGAGTTTGAAGTTTGTGGGTTATTCAAAAGTGAGTTTTGAAGATACTTTGTTTATTTCCAATGAAACTTGTTTGCCTACAATTATCGCTCGGTTGTCGTGAAAATGTCCCACTGGAAAATTATAAAGAATTGGAAATGTATATTCTTTGGTTACATCCGCAATAATTTGGTTGGCATTTTTCCCCCAAGGAATATCATTGTCCTTCATTTTTGTCATACTGCCTACGATTAAACCATTCAACCCATCAAAACAGCCACAACGTTTTAAGCTCATCATCATTCGATCAATATGGTATAAATATTCGTCCAAATCTTCGATGAAAAGGATTTTCCCTTTGCAATCTATCTGTGCATTCGAACCCATCAGGCTGTATAAAATTGATAAATTTCCTCCCACGATTTCGCCCTTCGCATTTCCAAGACGGTTTGCTGGACTAAAAGGAATTTCATATTTCAGGCTTTCGCCAAAAAGGGCTTTTCGCAAACTTTCTATAGATTCTACACTTGCTTTTCCTACCGTTACCGGCATCGCTCCGTGAATGGAAGCAATGTTTAATCGGTTTAAATAACTGTGGATTACGGTGACATCGCTAAAACCAACAATCCATTTTGGGCTTTGTTTGAATTTGGTAAAGTCTAATAAATCAATCATTCGAACCGTACCGTAACCACCACGAACACACCAAATGGCTTTGATATTTGGATTGTCTAATTGCTGCTGAAAATCTTCGGCACGCTGAACATCAGTTCCGGCTAATTGATTGTCATCTAAGCCAATTGTTTTGCCAATTACAACTTCTAATCCCCAACTGTGCAATAAATCTATGGCTGTTTTAAGATTATCGTCTATGTTTTTTCGGGCTGTGGATAAGATAGCTATCGTATCTCCTTTTTGTAAATTAGGTGGTATTTTCATTTTTGTTTGGGCTTGAATAGTGGAAAAATGTAAAACAAAAATAAGCAATAGCAATTTATAAAAAACAGCGTTACCATTTTTGTATGAAAATTGAATAGTATGCATATTTCAAAAATGTAAATTAATTTACTCTTGGTTTTTTACAAGTAATCAAATACAAATATATTTTTTTATTGTGAAGTAGTTTATTCTACCAAGAATTTTTTAACAATTGATTTATCTCCTGAATTAATTTTGGCAAAATAAATTCCGGTTGGGAAATCGATATTTAATTTAGTTTCACTGACAAAATTTTGAATATATACTTTTGCGCCAATTGAGTTATAAATTTCTATTGTAGCAGCTTCGTTCAACCCAGAAATGCTAATCGATTTTCTGGCTGGATTTGGATATATATTCACTTTCAAATTAGCAAAATCATTTGATGATAAATTAAAATGCCAAACTTGACCTGCTTTTGAACCCCAAATATAATTAGCTAAATCTGGATAATCAATAAAAGGATTCCTATTGACTTGCCAAGTATAAATATAATTATTTCTGTTCATTTCGAAATCATCCGAAGGGTCTAAAGTATTCCAGGTTAACAAGGAAGCCAAATCACCCAATTGTCCCACCGTAGTATCAGCAATATCTCCATTGACAACGCTCAAAGCATTGTAACGAACTGCCATATAAAAAACAGAGCGAGCCACATCACCTTTCCAAGAACCCAGAGTACCACTCGGGCCATTATATCCCGTTAATCCGTAATCTCTATTGCTTCGCAAACTGTTTTCTGCGCCGTCTTCGGCACGAAGATGATGGGCATCGGCGTGACCGGCAAGAAGATCATTGGCATTTGTGGGCAACCAAATATTTATTCCGTCAGGAATACTTAAAGTTCCATCCGTATAACCAGCACGTGATTGTGGATAAATATGTTCCCGATTCCATTTTCCGGTATTGATTCCCGTGTCTTGAAATTCTAGTTTGGAACGCGGTTTCTCAACATACATCAACCAAACTTCGTTGCTGTTCAGAGGGCTTTGATCGGCGGTTTTTAGAATGTCGATGATGTCGCCATAATTGTGGGCGTGAACTACTGCCGCATTGGCTACAATATCTTGAATAGCTTGTTTTAAGACAACACCTGAAAGCCCTTCGAGGCAATCATAATATCCTGCAGGAGTAGTACTGGAAACGATGCCATAAGTTGGGTTTAATGGAGTTCCAAATGGAGCTACGGTAAAATCGTTGTCAATAACTCGGATGCTGACATTGTCATTGAGTCGTTTGTATTGCTGCGGAATTGCTCCAATTTTTATTTTTAAAGTCGCATCTCCTTCGTCCAATACATCGTCTGTAAGCGAAATAGTTGTTGTAAAACTATTGGAACCCGAAGGAATAAATACGGTGGTAATACCAGTAAAATCAGCTGTGGTGAAAGAAGAATTACTTAAAGTGAAAGTAAGAGTCAAATCACTAGTTACATTAGTTTGTGTCGTGAAAGTTATAGGAAAACTATCTCCTTCATTTTTGTCGGCGGTATTCGCGGTTATTGTGATTCCGTTGAAAATTATTCCGCTTCCATCATTATTGGCGCCCGGAGTTGGATTTTTGATTTCGTAAGTCCCATCAGTTTTTCTTTGAACGGATTGTGAGGTTGGAAGGTTGTTTTGCCCTTCATTATATTGTACAGTAACTCCCAATAAATTCATCAAAGCTGTTTCATCGGCATCATTTGTGTCATACATTAAAGCATTTACCAAATTCGTGGAGGTGGCCAATGTGAAATCTGGAAAATCGTCTGCATTTCCTATGTAAAGACCAACTCCATCGGCACCATTTTGGATAATATTATCGGGAAAAGTTTTATCGGGAGAAGGTGAAACTAATGAATTCCCAATAAGAAGTATACCATTAGCATCTGTTTTTAATCCGTCTAAATCTATGGTATAATAACTTTGATTTGCGGTCGAAGATGTTGCATTTCCGTTGAAAAAAACCAATACATAACCGTCAAGCGGAAGATTAGGATTATTTGATTTTAGTTCGATGAATTCTTTATCGTCGGTACTTGGGGTGTCAGAATCGAGTTCGTTGATGACAACCTGACTGTAGGAAGCAAAAGTAAAAAGAAAGACTAATAAGCAAAAAAATGATTTCATTATATTGTAAGAATTAAGCATTCGAAGTTAATCATTAAATGATTTAATTTTTGCTGCTTTTGTGATTCAATTAGTAACAACAAAAAAGGCTTCCGAGATAGAAGCCTTTTAAATTTATTTCAAAATTAATTAATTTACTGTAATATCATCAATTTGCATTGTAGTAGTAATGGTAGAGGTACCATAATATTCGAAAAGGAAGAAACCATTTCCATTTAAGGTTGAAGGAATAACATAATTACCACTATTGGTAAAATTTGTCGCATAACCAGAGGTTGTTCCGCTTGCAATTGCAAAATTAGATGTAATGTCAACTAATGTTGCTTTGCTTATATCTCCACCGGGAATATAATCTTTAGAATAATATACTTTTAAGACTTGACCATTAAAATAACCATCTTTTGATTTAAAATAAAGTTTTTTACCGGGCGTAAACAGCACAGGCATAGTCAAATAAGTTTTATTGGATCCTCCACTATTATAAGAACTCATTTGGATATATTTATTCGAACTAAACGATTTTACATCCCAATATCTAGAACCTAAAAAAGCGTCATTTATATATTTTGGAAAAATTGCTCCAGATGATGAAGTGGCATAACTTTCAAAATTTTCGCTGAATGTTGGTAAATATTGGATGGCTGCTCCGCCAATAGGTAAATTATAATCAACTCTTGGATTTGGCATATTGGCATCTCGTTCCGTCCTCATAATAATTTGATAAGTAGTATTGTATTTGGTCAATACACCTCTTATTTTTCCTTTACCTGTAGGAACTTTTCGGCCAGCAAAATTAGCAAATCGGCTCGTTCTAATAGTAAGATTTTTTGCTCCGTCTGTTATAAAAATACTGGAGTCGTATTCATCTGTTCTATTGGAATCATAAGTTCCGCCCGCTGCTTCATCTGTAAACTGCACATTGTCAATTTCGACTAAAGTATTCAAGTAAGTATCGCTAGAAGCTTGTGCTAAAGTGATTTTATGAACAATGGCATCTTCGCTAACTATATCGCAAGAAGGAATTAAATATTTTTTAAAGTCTAAACTTGACAATCTATCTACGTCATATTTATCAGTTGGAGGAGCTCCAAAAACTAACCCTCGGGCATAATTATTGTTTGGATTTCCATAAGCCAATCCTTTAAGTTTTAAATATACTTTTTTACCGGGTTGAAATTTTTGGGTGTAAGCATTTACGATATCACCAGAAAGATTAAATCCTTTAGAACCATCTGTGGGTTGAAAGTACATACTTTTATAAAAATTCCCTCCTTCGTCGCTCGAAACTACATAGGCTTCAATAATATCGTCAGCCGCATAGGTTGGTGTATTTGGAATTACACCTGGCGGTGTTGCAACCGGATTAATCGCCACTGCATAAATTTGTGCCACTTCCTTGGTTTTGGTTAAACCAGGATCTATACATTCACCAAATTTTGGAGTATCATAAGTATCATTTACACAGCTCGAAAACAAACCGATTGCTAGTATAATGATGAAGCTATTTTTTATTATATTTTTCATAATGCTAAATTCTTAAAAGTTTAAATAGAGGTTAACCATAAATGTTCTTCCGTATCCGTAGAAATATTTTGGACCAAAAGAACGACTTGGCCCTTGATGATCTTTATATAATTCGCTGTACGAAGCGTTTCTGGCTTGTTCGAATCCGCCTGTTTTGTATTGAATATCAAATACATTGTTGACATTGGCAAACAATCCCAGCGTTTTTTCTTGTATTCTCCAAGTTTTTCCTCCCACAAGGTTGACAAGTGTGAATGCATTAAATTTTTCTTGAGCTAAATAACTAGCGGACAATGCTGCATCATAAGGAAAATTAGCTTCATCTGAATTTGTAATATATTGTTCAGTTCTTAACAATGGCGCAACATCCAGATAATTATTAGACAAATAATTGACATTGGCACTAATCCACCAAAATTTTGGATCACGATATTCTAATCCAGCAGAATAAGCTTGTTGAGGCATTCCAGCCTGTCTATATCCTTCCATAGAAGCTTTTCCATTAAATATATCTCCTGTTGCTCCATCAGCTTTTATAACTAAATTTGGGTTGTTGGTGTAAGTATATTCACCAAAAGCAGCTACTGCGGTGGCTTTGATAGTAGAAGTTAATTGGTATTCTAAACCAGCTTCAATTCCTTTGTTTCTTTTATTTTGACCAGAAACAACTTCAGAAACAAATTCTCCGTTTCCAAGGCTTACTGCATCTGCGTAGTAAAAAGAAATGTCTGTTGTGTTTTCAGTTTCATTAAAATAAGCTGTAAATCGCGCTTTAAGGTTTGGCATTCTGATGATATAACTAGCATCAACACTTTTTATAGTTTCGTTTTTTATATTGTCAGTGATGTCATTGTTCAAACGGGCATTAGGAAAAACATCTTTAGTATTAGGTGCTTTTGTCATATAAATTCCGTTGAAATCAAGATAGTGTTGACCGGTCAATTTATAAGTTGCTCCACCTTTGAATCCGAAATTATCAAAGTTTTGTTTTTCACTTTTTCCATAAGAATTACCTGGATAAAAGCCGTTTTTGTATAAGCCTTCTCTTTGATAAGAGCTTCTGGTGAATGATTGCCCAAGGTAAAAATCTACTTTATCATACGTAAATTTAAATTGAGTAAATGCGTCTATTTTGGTAGCATTCACTTCGTAATTATAACCATATTTATCTCCCTCGCCAACAGTTCTGTTTGGATTGTTCAAATCAGCTTGTTGTTCGTCTTCATTAATTCCAAAGGTGTTAATGTCAGTAAAATAAGATCCTCCTAAAAGATCTATTAGATTTTTGAAGTTTGCTGAATTCGATTTTGTAAAGCTTCCGCCAGCATTCATAACGATGTTGTCGGCTAATTGAGATGAAAGTATTGTATTGGCAACGATAGTTTTGTCATCAGTTCGGTCTTCATATAATACATAACGGCTTCCGTTAGTACTATTTTCGTTATTTGTGCGGTACATAGCCGTCCAATCCATTTGTGGATTAGCAAGAAAATTGGCTTTTGCTTGTTCTGCACCAGCTAAATCTGGGGTGTAAGTTGCAATATCATTGCTATAAGTATACAATGTAGTGTAATAACTAGGTAGTAATTTGTAATAATTTGGATCTGGATTATCTGCTTTTTGAAAATCAATACGGCTGTTTCCTATTTGCCCAAATTGGTATGAAAGGTTGGTGTTAAGCCTTGTTTTAGAATTGAATTTCCAATAATGGCTCAATGTAAAGATTGGTTCTTCGACATCTTTCACTCTAGAATTTCTTTTTTCACCTTCTTGGTAACCCCAGTATGAATTGTATTTAAAGTCTTTTAAATCGGTAACTTCTTGAGTATTTGGTGAATTTTTACCTCTTCGATTTTGTGCATAAATCGAGGTAAAGTTGATGCTGTGGTGGTCATTAAATTTCTTTTCGATACTTGCAAACAAAGAATTGGCAGCATAATCTGTCCCATCAAAAAATCCATCTTGAGCCCATCTTCTTCCACCAGAAATAACATAGGCCCAGCCGTCTTTGTCCATTCCCGAAGCATGAGTTGCCATTGCTCTAAAGTTGTAATTGGTATTAGTGCTCAAGAATGAAATTCTTGTCCCAGGTCTGTAAATCGATGCTCGTGTAGACATATATTGAGTTCCTGCTATTCCTCCAAAAGTATAATCGGACGGAGCAGAACCATTGGTGAATTCTTGATTTCGAGTGGCATCATTTAGCCCTCCCCAGTTACTGTATTGAGGTCTTCCATCGGATACACGGTTCATCAATACTCCGTTAATAAGGATAGTCGAATATTCGTTATCGATTCCTCGAACACTAAATCTGGCTTGTCCAAAATTGTAGGCAGCTGCTTGAAGAAAAACATCTCTAGAGGCTTGAAGTAAACCTGCAGTACTTTCGGAACCACTATTATCGTCACTCAAATCACTATCTGTAATAGTAATTAAGGCTAATTGTTGTTCGGTTGTAATGTCAACTTCCAAAGAGATAACTCCCATATCTGATTGTTGCCCATCAATAATTTCAACCTGAACCAATTGTTCTATATATCCATTAGTTCTAATGCGAATTAATTGGTTTCCAACATCTACTTTGTCGAAGGAGAATTTTCCGCTTGCGTCTGTGAGTTGCATTAAATTGGTGTTTTGTACAGAAACAATAACACTTTGCACTGGTTTCTGTGTTTTGGCGTCGATCACTTTTCCGGTTACACCGGGATTTGATTGTCCAAAAGCAAACACTACTTGCATTACAAATAATGTACTAAAAATAAAGTTTTTCATAAATAATAATAATAAATTATATTTTATCAAGAAAAATAATTTCTTGACGGCCACAAATCTACATTTATAATTATTATTATCTACATTTGTGCCCAAGTTTTTGTTAAACTTTACCTTTAAATAATATTAAATTATGAGAATTAAAAATCTATTTGTCGTTTTGTTTGTTTTATCTTCAATTTTTGGAGCCAATGCGCAACAGAAAAAATACATGATACATACTGTTGCATTTTATAATTTCGAAAATTTATTTGACACTATCAACAATCCAAACAATGACGAGGAATGGTTGCCAAAAGGGCTACAACGTTGGACATCTGACAAATACAAACAAAAACTAGAAAACCTTTCTAAGGTTTTGATCCAAATTGGAACCAACGACAAGCAAAAAGAAGCACCTACTTTTATTGGCTGTTCTGAAATAGAAAACCGTGGTGTTCTAGAAGATTTAGTCAAACAACCTAATATTTTAAAAGATGATTATGGAATCGTGCATTTTGATTCTCCTGACAAAAGAGGAATTGATGTAGGACTTTTATACAAAAAGAAATATTTTAAACCTACTAGTTTTGTTAACATTCCCCTAATTATTTATAGAGGGAATAACAATGAAAAAGAAAAAGAAACCGAAGAAGACAAAGTAGACAAAGATAAAATAGAAGTTACATACGATAATAGAGTTTATACAAGAGATATTCTCTTGGTTACGGGTTTTCTCGAGGGAGAAGAAATCAACATATTAGTGAACCACTGGCCTTCCCGTTCTGGTGGGGAGAAAAGAAGCAGCCCTTTTCGTGAAGCTGCAGGAAGATTGGCAAAAAAAGTGATGGATTCTGTTTATAAAGTAAATCCAAATGCCAAAATTATTCTAATGGGGGATTTAAATGATGGAACTTACAATAAAAGTGTAAAAGTTGGAATTGGAGCAAAATTAAAAAAAGACGAAGTACAACAATTTGGGGTTTACAATCCTTTCGAACAAATGTATAAAGACGGGAATGCATCACTGTTTTATAGAGATTCAGGAGATATTTTTGATCAAATTATGGTTTCCGAAACCTTGATCAAACCTGATTTTTCCTCTTTTCAATATTGGAAAGCCGGAATTTACAACAAGCCTTTTATGATAACAAAATTTGGGCGATATGCAGGCTATCCTTTGCGCCATTCTGAAAACGAAATTGGGTATAGTGACCACTTTCCGGTATATGTTTATTTAGTTAAAGAAGTTAAATAATGTAATAAATCCCAATGAAAAATTTAGTATTCTTTTTTCTCATTACATTTTCGATAAATTGTTTTTCGCAAGACACCATTACAACAGCGACGGTCAATTAATATATGGATAAAGAAGTCTGTGTGTCAGGAAAAGTAGTTTCGTTTAAACTTGCTTCTGAAGGTAAAAACACGAATTACATTAACATTGACAAACCCTATCCCGAGAGCGTTTTCACAGTGGTGATTACCACTAATCACTTGGAGAAAATAAATATCAAAATCGAAGACTTACAAGATAAAGATATTTATGTAAAAGGGAAAATTACCACTTATAAAAACGATCCAAAGCAAATTCCCCAGATTTACAACCCCATAAGTCTTGAAGTAAAATAAGACTGATTACAAGGAGAATTTATAGAAAAGGGAAAGGATTTTTATAATATCACACACGGTAGAATCTACCTTTTATGCTATATTTGTAAAAAATATAACAATTTTAACTAAAAAAGTTGCAATGATAACAATGGCAAATCAATTCGGAATGAAAGAAGCCTTGACACAATTGGGTATAAAAGCCATAAATGAAGGAACTTCAACAGGAATCAACCATTTTTCAAACGGAGAAATCCGCGAGAGTCATTCACCTGTTGATGGGAAATTAATTGCATCTGTAAAAACAACCTCGGTTGCTGATTATGAAAAAGTAATGCAAACTGCAACCCAAGCTTTCAAAACTTTCCGGTTAATGCCAGCGCCACAACGTGGCGAAATCGTGCGACAGTTTGGTGAAAAATTACGCAAAAATAAAGAAGCATTAGGCAAATTAGTTTCCTACGAAATGGGGAAATCATTGCAAGAAGGTTACGGCGAAGTGCAGGAAATGATTGATATCTGTGATTTTGCAGTTGGACTTTCGCGTCAATTGCACGGACTCACCATGCACTCGGAGCGTCCGGGACACCGAATGTATGAACAATATCATCCAATGGGAATCGTCGGAATCATTTCGGCATTTAATTTTCCGGTTGCGGTTTGGGCTTGGAATACGGCTTTGGCTTGGATTTGTGGCGATGTATGCGTTTGGAAACCCTCCGAAAAGACACCACTTTGTGCCATTGTTTGTCAAAATATTATCGCCGAAGTTATTAAAGAAAATAATTTACCGGAAGGAATTTCTTGTCTCATCAATGGCGATTATAAAGTGGGAGAATTAATGACAAACGACAAGCGTGTGCCTTTAATTTCGGCTACAGGTTCCACTCGAATGGGGAAAATAGTGGCGCAAGCCGTTGCAAGTCGTCTTGGAAAATCATTGTTAGAATTAGGTGGAAACAATGCCATAATTGTAACGCCAGATGCTGATGTCAAAATGACCGTAATTGGAGCTGTTTTTGGAGCCGTGGGAACTGCGGGACAACGCTGTACTTCGACGCGTCGTTTAATCATTCACGAAAGTATTTATGACAAGGTAAAAGACGCATTGGTTTCGGCTTATGGCCAATTAAAAATAGGAAATCCATTGGATGAAAACAACCACGTCGGGCCACTTATTGACCTGCACGCTGTTGAAATGTATGCCAATGCTTTATCAAAAGTCGTTGCCGAAGGCGGAAAACTTATCGTTCAAGGCGGTGTGCTTTCGGGCGAAGGATATGAAAGTGGTTGCTATGTAAAACCTGCGATTGCGGAAGCAAACAATTTTTACGAAATCGTGCAACACGAAACTTTTGCTCCTGTTTTATACCTGTTGAAATACTCGGGCTCAGTCGAAAATGCTATCGAAATTCAAAACGGAGTTGCTCAAGGACTTTCGTCAGCAATAATGACTAATAATTTGCGCGAAGCCGAACTTTTCTTATCGGTTACAGGATCCGATTGCGGTATTGCCAATGTAAATATTGGAACATCTGGTGCTGAAATTGGAGGTGCTTTTGGTGGCGAAAAAGAAACCGGTGGCGGACGTGAATCTGGTTCCGATGCTTGGAAAATATATATGCGACGTCAAACCAATACAATTAATTATACTACAAGTTTACCCTTGGCACAAGGAATAAAATTCGATTTGTAAAAAAAATCCATAAAAAAGCGGCAAGATTTTCATAGAGCCGCTTTTTTAGTTGCGATAACCTTATTCGACCAACACTAAAAAGCACTAAAAGCATAGTACACTTTTTAAACCATTAAGAAGTTAAGAAAATTAAGTTTTTGTCTTTTGTAAAAAAAGCGACTGTAACAGCTCAGTGAAACAGAGTAATCGAAAGGAATGAAACTGCTTGATCACCCTATGCTCATTCTAAAACAATTAGTTAAAATCTTTAATTCTTAATTTATCATCTTGAACATAGAAGAAAATATTTGATTTAAATTCAAAATTATCAGGAATAAACGTTGGAATAAATTCAATTCTTGTTCCATACTGATTCCAGGGTAAGGCTCACAAGGCATACGAATTTGGCACAAAAGTATGTGTTGTAAGAGGACGTCAAACAGGAGTTATTACCTCTGTAAAAAGATTTGCAGGCAACTATCACGACAGTACTACTTTGGAAGAATCATTAGCCCAAAGCGAGCGAGTACGAAAATGTATTGGAGGAACAAGACCTGAAATTGCAGTGACAGAGAGAGGATTTAGAGGAAAAACAGAAGTCGAGAGAACGCAAATACTAATACCCAAAAACAAAAAAGAGAGTTCGAGATATCAACAAGAAGTTGCCAGAAAAAGATTTAGAGCAAGAGCAGCAATAGAACATCTCATTTAAAAAGAAACCATGTTTTAGGATTAAACTTTCTAAAAGGCGTGGCTGGAGATTTTCATAATGCACTTTTGGCGGGTATCGGATACAATTTAAAACTACGATTCAATCAAATCAAAGAACAAATTGATTTTTGGATTTATAAATGGTTCAACTTCTCTACCGAAAATAATATTCTTATTTTTGTAGAAATTAAAAACGGCTCTTTTTTAAGGAGTGACTAATTACTTCGTCAGTTTGCTTCGCTCGTGCCAGTTGTCCATTATATCTAATATGGAGAACGCTGCGACAAGATGGCGCTAATTCAATCTGCCTATCGGTAGACAGCTTGGTTCTAAAAATGTCGAAACTAATATATTAAAATAAAAAATCCGTTTTTACCCGTGTTTTTGCTTTAGCAAATCCGTTGTAACAGCGTTCCATTTTTTCCTAACTTTACCTTCATGAAGTTTCCTAAAAATCTGTCCGAAAAACTCGAACTCCGAAAACAAAATAATGCGTTGCGGAAATTACCAATTCCTAATAATTTAATCGATTTTGCATCGAATGATTACATTGGGTTTTCTAAAAACAAAACTATTTTTGAGGAAACACATCAGTATTTAATTGATAATATTTGTATTCAAAACGGAGCGACGGGTTCTCGATTATTATCGGGAAACCACAAAGTGTATCAAGAAGCTGAAAATTTTATTGCAAAATTCCATCAATCCGAAACTGCTTTGATTTTCAATTCAGGTTATGATGCCAATCTTGGGTTTTTTGGTAGCGTTCCCCAAAAAGGCGATTTTATTTTGTATGATGAATTGTGTCACGCTTCTATTCGTGATGGAATCCAACTTTCGAATGCTAAAGCCTATAAATTCCAGCATAACGATTTTGAAGACTTGGAAAAACTAATTGAACGATTTCAAACGAAAATTGTCGAAGTATTTATTGTTACCGAGAGTGTTTTTTCGATGGATGGCGACACGCCAAATCTCGAAGAATTGGCAAAGCTTTCCAAAAAATACAATTGTAATTTAGTAATCGACGAAGCACATTCTCTTGGGGTTTTTGGTTCTTCCGAAGCTTCCCGAGCTGAAGGATTAGTCCAAATGTTGGACTTGCAAGACCAAGTTTTTGCTAGAATAATGACTTTCGGTAAAGGATTAGGTTGTCACGGTGCAGCGATTTTAGGTTCGCAAGAATTAAGAGATTATCTCGTTAATTTCGCCCGAAGTTTTATTTATACCACGGGACTTTCACCACATGCTGTAGCTACTATTTTGATAGCATATCAACATTTGGAATTAGAAAAACAGACTATTAATAAACTCAGAGAAAATATAATTCATTTCAATCAAGACAAGAATCTGTTAGGATTGAAACCTATGTTTGTTCGAAGCAAATCAGCTATTCAAAGTGCCATAATTCCTGGAAATCAAAATGTGAAATCCATAGCTAATCAAATTCAAGAAAAAGGTTACGATGTCAAGGCTATCTTATCTCCCACAGTTCCCGAAGGTCAGGAACGATTGCGTTTCTGTTTGCATAGTTACAATTCGAAAGAGGAAATTTCGGAAGTGTTACGTTTGTTGAGTACCTTTGTGTACTAGCACACAGACCTTCCTGCTGGCAGGAAGGTGATACGGATTTTACAGATTAACACGGATTAATTATGTCAAGCTTGCTTCATAAGGAAATTACGGATTTGATTTTTAAAAACTTATTATGATGTTTATAATCAGTTGGGTTATGGTTTTTTGGAGAAAGTGTACCAAAACGCAATGTATTTTGAGTTAAAATCACAAGGTTTTAAAGTAGAAGCTCAAAAACAAATTAAAGTATATTATAAAAATGAGCTTGTCGGTAATTTTATTACGAATTTACTAATCGATGATGTAATTATAATAGAATTAAAGGCTTGTGACACTTTGGTGAAAGCGCATTATGCCCAAACTTTAAACTATCTAAAAGCAACAAATATTGAAATTGGCTTATTATGCGAATCAAGGGTTAAAAGATTAAGTTTAAAAAAGCGGAAGCGATTTTGCCAAAGATATGAATCAACAGTCCTTTTGCAGACCTTACTTTACTAGCTCTTTGAATATCCGTTTTTTGAATAAGCCAATTAAATAGGGATTCTAT
>CAMDGJ010000037.1 GCA_945897545.1 Flavobacterium psychrophilum | reverse complement strand
TAGAATCCCTATTTAATTGGCTTATTCAAAAAACGGATATTCAAAGAGCTAGTAAAGTAAGGTCTGCAAAAGGACTGTTGATTCATATCTTTGGCAAAATCGCTTCCGCTTTTTTAAACTTAATCTTTTAACCCTTGATTCGCATTATTAACTAAATATAATGCTTTGCGTTACGGAGAAACAACTATGGTTATTCCCCCAAAAGGTGGTGAAAAGTTAATAAATGAATTTTTAAACTAACGGACTATGAAAAATAAAGAAATTCAGTTTGAAGAAATTTGGAATGATAAAAAGAAAGAAGGAGTAAAGGAATTTATAAGTTCCCACTCTGCTAAGCAATCTAAAGAACGGATGTTGACTAATAGATTGCTTTCAATTCAATATAAATTAGAAGATTATATTCAAAATGATAGTGATGATGAAGAAGTACTGAAAATTCTTGACTTCGTTAAGATGTATTTGAAGGCACTTAATTTGACCAAAAAAAAGTTGGCAACTTATTTTGAAATGAGAGATAGTAATCTTCAAAAATATCTTTCGGGTGAAAGAAAATTAAATGCAGAAGTGGTATTGAAGCTCAGTGCTTTTTCGCATACTAAACCTGAACATTGGTATAGAGTTCAAATTAAGAACGAACTCATTGAGTTGAATAAAGAAAAACAAAAGATAGCTAATTATCAAAAATATGACTACCGAAATTTAGTTGAAATCTAAAATCAGAGCTCTCGAAATAAGAGCTTTTTTAATCATCATAGTGAAATCTACATTGAAGTATTACACACTTTTGGTCAACACCCTTAGTGCCTGAAACCTTGTAAACAATTCTATGCTCACTTGTAATTCTTCTAGACCAATATCCTTTTAAATCAAATCTCAAAGGCTCTGGCTTGCCCAATCCTCTGAATGGGTCTTGACGTATCGATTTTATTAAATCTTTAATCCTTGTGACCGTATCAGGGTCATTGTCTATCCAATATTCTAAATCTTCCCAACCATTTGATGTAAAGCTAATATCCATGCTTAAACTTTTTCTAATTCATCAAAACTATAAGACTTCAATTCGCCTTTTTCAGCTTGTTGAATGGATTCAGCAAGTCTTTTTCTATTGGCTTTAGTAGATAATAAATGTTGTGTTTCTGTCATTGAATTGTATTCTTTTAGGGAAATAATTACAACGGCATCTTCTTCGTCATTTCTCGAAACGATCAACATTTCTGATGATTCAGATACTTCATCAAAATAATTTTTGATGTTTTTTCTTAATGTTGAAATGGATACTGCTTTCATAATGTTGTTTTTTAGACGTACTTCTAAATGTACGTTCAAAGGTACAATATAATTATATCTATAGATAAAAAAAGAATGTTAATTTTTTACATGCTTGGAAAAACTTGCTTTTTTTATTTATCAATATTTAATTTTTCTGCTGTGATACTATCTTATTTTTTACAAAAATACAAAAAGACTATAATACGGCAGCAAACAGAAAAAAGTGCCAATAATTAGTAATCAGAAACTACACTATCTTGGGTGTACTTAATAGGTGGCAAAATGTACGATTTTGCACGATTTTGCATTACTTAAAAAACAACAACCCCAGTAAAATAGGGCATTCTTAAAATATAGGTGTTTCTGGCAGGCAAGAGGTGGTCGGTTCGAATCCCATCTTCTCCACCAGTAATACCAAGCCTTGCAGCAATGTGCGGCTTTTTTTATGGAGTCTAAGTGGCGATTTAGAGAGGAGTTAAGTGCCACTCAATAGAAAAAAGGCTCTATTATCTATTCTTGTCTATTCACTTCCCTAACCACCTCAACTTAATCAATGTAATTTCCCAACGTCACTTTCTCGGATTTATGGCATCCCATTGAGGATAAAAAACCCGTTTTTATATGCAATTTGGTTAAAAACGTTTTCCTTAAATTATTGCAACAAGAATTCCTTTATTGCAAAAAAAAACCATTTTTTACAATAGCGTAATTGTTATTGCAAATAAATGGTTATTTTTACAACAATGTTTTTTTAATTGTAAATATTATGCAAAATTTCAAATCAGGACAATATATCAATCAAGGCTACTATAAAAGCTTCCAACCCCAATTTATTGATAAAGAATGGTTGCTTAGCGACATGGAATTATTGGCTTTACTTTCAAAAGCGGATAGGCATTTAGGTCGATTAGACATGTACAGTGAGCACATACCAGATGTTGATTTATTTATAAGTATGCACGTTTTAAAAGAAGCCACACAGAGTAGCCGTATTGAAGGAACCCAAACCAATATGGAAGAAGCACTTTTAGACAAGGAGGATGTAAGTTCAGAAAAGCGTGATGATTGGGAAGAAGTACAAAATTATTTGGCTGCGATGCAAAAAGCAATTGAAATGCTTACTACTATTCCTTTTTCAAGCCGACTAATAAAAGAAACACACAAAGTATTATTACAAGGAGTTAGAGGAGAACACAAGCTTCCAGGAGAGTTTAGAACTAGTCAAAATTGGATAGGTGGTGCTTCTATAAATGATGCCGTTTTTATCCCGCCAACGCATACAAGCATTGGAGAATTAATGAGTGATTTGGAAAAATTTACCCATAACGAAGAACACTTTTTACCTGATTTAATCAAAATAGGAATTATTCATTATCAATTTGAAACGATTCACCCATTTTTAGATGGTAATGGCAGAGTTGGAAGACTACTAATTACACTTTATTTAGTTGACAAAGAAATATTAAAACAGCCCATTTTATATCTGTCCGATTTTTTTGAACGTAATAAAACCTTGTATTATGATAATTTAACGAGAGCCAGAACACATAATGATTTAAAACAATGGTTAAAATTCTTTTTAGTAGGTGTTATTGAAACTGCTAAAAATGGGGTGACTACTTTCGATGAAATTTTAAAATTAAAAAGCAATTCCGAATTACAAATACAAACACTAGGCTCAAGGTCAAATAATGTTCAAAAAATTCTGCATTATTTATTAAAAAAACCAATAATAGACGTTAATAAAGTTCTAGAAATTACAGGGGTTTCTCAACGTACAGGTTACAGTTTAATAGCCGATTTAGAGAAGCTAGAAATACTTGAAGAAGTTACAGGTGGAAAAAGAGGTAAGATTTATGCTTTCAAGAAATATTTAAAAATATTTAATTAAATAGTGACATGCCAAATGCAAGAACTGCATAATTTAGCTATGCTTTCTTGGGTGTACTTAATAGGTGGCAAAATGCACGATTTTGCACGATTTTGCATTACCCAAAATACCCAAACCCTTGTCGATTCACCTCTCTAACCACCTCAACTTTATCAATATAAATACTCAATATCACCTTGCCCGATTTTTACAAACCACTATTAAAGCAGTACCAAGCCTTACCTCGATGTAAGGCTTTTTTTATAGGGTTTGAGCGGCAATTTTTTGTGGTTTCAAGTGTACACATCAAATAAAAAAGGCTGTACTGTTAAAAGTAGAGCCCTTGTTATTTATCAACTAACTAAACTAAAAAAATTAAGAATATATATTTAGCATATTTCCATTTAATTTAGTCTGATAACTAGTTAAATTTACTGCTGCTGGACCTTTAGTTACTACTCCAGAACTATCGAAATGTGCTTGATGATTCGGACAAACAAAATTATTATCAGTTGAAACATAATTTACAGTAGTTCCTTGATGAGTACAAGCAGCAGCAACAGCAATAAAAGATCCAGCTAATGTTTTCGCTATGATGATTCCTTTCATGACAAGAAAGCCTCCGTTTGTTGCAAGCGCCCCTGAGCTAACATCAATTGTAAAATTAACATTTGTCGGTGCTGCTACTTTTGTCTCTTCATCGCTACAACTTGTTGCTAAACCACCAGCACAAATTGGAACAAGAGCAATGGCTGCACCAAAACCAACTTTTTGTAAAAATTCTTTTCTATTCATTTTTTGTAACTTTTAAATGGGTAAAATTAATATTTCTAAACTATGATGCTAATTTATAAAATAATAACAAAGGAAAAACTCCTTTATCGTTATAGACTTAATAATATTATTTTCCAAAATGAATTTGAACTACAACATTAAAAATTAAAATATTATCCTTAACCTGTTCCATCCCAGCTTTAGTTAAAGTATAAGCATTCGATGTTTCTTGAGCAATGTTTTTATTAAGGAAAATTGCTAGTCCTAGTAAAATAGACCATTCTTAAAATAGCGATGCATTAGCTGAAAAGAGGTCGTCAGTTCACCGGATAATTATCGGGACGATATGCTCCACAGTTTACTGAAAATTTAATATTCTTCAATATCAGTGGGATTATTTCTTTATTTTTGCTTAAACTTAAGTTATTTATAATGAAAAAATTAATATTAGTGACGGTAATATCTGCATCAATTAGCTCTTTTGGTCAAAGCCAAAAAGAGAATCCAATACAATATCCACAAACTAAAAAAGGAGAAACGGTAGATGCTTACTTTGGTACCAATGTAGCCGATCCTTACCGCTGGTTAGAAGATGACAAATCAGCTGAAACAGGTGCTTGGGTAAAAACTCAAAACGAGCTAACCTATGATTATTTGTCTAAAATTCCGTTCAGAGAGGCCTTAAAAGCTAGAATAGAAAAATTATGGAATTACGAAAAAATTGGAGCCCCAACTACGGAAGGAAATTATACGTATTATTCTAAAAATAATGGTTTGCAAAACCAATCGGTGATGTACAGAAAAGATGCTAAAGGCGTCGAAACCGTTTTTTTAGACCCTAATATTTTTTCTAAAAAAGGCACAACGTCCCTTGGTGGAGTTAATTTTTCTAAAGATGGATCTAAAGTGGCATATTCAATTTCAGAAGGTGGAAGCGATTGGCTAAAAGTAATTTTAATGGATGCTGAATCTAAAAAAATTCTCGAAGACACCTTAGTTGATGTAAAATTTAGTGGTGTTTCTTGGAAAGGAAACGAAGGTTTTTACTATTCCAGCTATGACAAACCAAAAGGAAGCGAACTATCTGCTAAAACAGATCAGCACAAACTGTATTTCCATAAATTAGGAACTCCACAAAAAGACGATATAGTCATTTTTGGACTAACTCAAAAAAGAAGATATGTTGGTGGAGGTGTTACTGAAGACAATCGATTTTTAGTGATTTCGGCAGCTAATTCTACTTATGGAAACGAATTGTACATTCAGGATTTAACAAAACCGAATGCTCCAATTATAACGATTGTCGATAACTTTAACAGTGCTAATAGCGTGGTCGAAAATGAAGGGAATAAATTATTTATAGCAACCGATTTATATGCGCCTAACAAACATATTGTTACTGTTGATGTAAACAACCCGAAACCAGAAAACTGGAAAGATTTTATTCTAGAAACAGAAAATGTGCTTTCACCATCAACTGGAGGCGGCTATTTTTTTGCTAATTATATGAAAGATGCCGTTTCATTCATTAAACAATATGACTATTCTGGAAAATTAGTTCGCGAAATTCAATTACCAGGCGTTGGTACTGCTGGAGGATTTGGCGGTAAAAAAGCTGAAAAAATAATATATTATTCGTTTACAAATTATACTACGCCAGGCTCTATTTTTGCTTTCGAACCCAATTCAGGAAAATCAACAGTGTACCAAAAACCAAAAGTTGATTTTAAAAGCGAGGATTATGTTTCGACCCAAGTTTTTTATACTTCGAAAGACGGAACTAAAATTCCAATGATAATTACGCATAAAAAAGAAACAAAACTCAATGGAAAAAACCCAACTATCCTTTATGGTTATGGAGGATTCAACATTAGTTTAACCCCAACTTTTAGCATTGCCAATGCAGTATGGATGGAAAACGGCGGCGTTTATGCCGTTGCAAATTTAAGAGGTGGTGGCGAATATGGTAAAAAATGGCACGATGCAGGAATCAAAATGCAAAAGCAAAATGTTTTTGATGATTTTATCGCCGCTGCTGAATATTTGATTGCTCAAAAATACACCTCCTCCGATTTTCTTGCCATTCGTGGCGGTTCAAATGGAGGGCTTTTGGTGGGAGCTACGATGATGCAGCGTCCTGATTTAATGAAAGTAGCTCTGCCGGCTGTTGGTGTTATGGATATGTTGCGTTACCATACCTTTACCTCAGGTGCGGGTTGGGCTTTTGATTATGGAACTTCACAAGATAGTAAAGAAATGTTTGAATACATTAAAGGATATTCTCCTGTAAATAATGTAAAAAAAGGAACGAATTATCCAGCTACAATGGTCACTACCGGTGATCACGATGATCGAGTGGTTCCAGCACACAGTTTTAAATTTGCTGCAGAACTGCAAGATAAACAATCAGGAAACAATCCGGTATTGATTCGTATAGATGTGAATGCTGGTCACGGAGCAGGAAAATCAGTTGCAGCAACAATTCAGGAAAATGTAGATATTCAAGCTTTTACATTGTATAATATGGGTTTCAAAGCGTTGCCTAAGATGTAATTTAAATCCGTTTTATATCTTAAAAAGCACCTCTGTTTCGCAAAAAATAGAGGTGTTTTTAATTCTACTAAATTGCAATTTACCATGTTTTCAACTCCTTTTTATAGGGCTTAGTACAAAGAATCGTTAGGATATAAATTGAAAGCTCTTTAAAATTCAGGAATATTATTATTAAAAATAGTGGTATATCATAAACGGAAATGAATAACAAATAAGATTTTTAGTATCTTTATATAAATTTTATCCATCACAAAAATGAATTTTTTTTTAAATAAAATCAAATTTTCTTTTGCTTCTAAAGGTTTCAAAAAAGCATTCAAAATAATTGGTTTTTTCTTCCTTGGACTATTAGCAATAGTACTTTTAAGCGCGATTGGGCTACGAATTTATTTTGAAAACCATAAAACCGAAATTATCGCCAAAATTAATACTCAAATCAACGAAAACATTCTGGGAGAAACCAAAATTGGCGATATTGGATACAAATTTTTAATTGGATTTCCGAATTTCACTTTAGTGCTAAAAGATGTGGAATGCAAAGACAGCTTAATAGCCATTCATAAACGACCCTTGCTAAAAGCTGGAGAAATTGAAGTGCGTTTGAATGTTTTAAAATTGTTAAAAAAAGAGGTTGATGTTCCTAAAATAGTAATTATCAATGCAAAAATTGATTTGTTTAAAGACAAAAACGGAGTCAGTAATTCTACTATTTTCAAGCCAAAAAAGAAAAAACCAAAAACAGAAAACGGCGCCACGATTTCTATTGATGAAGTGGTTTTAAAAAATGTCAATTTCATTTCAGAAAATCAACAAGGTCATAAACTGTTTCATTTTGATATAAAATCATTGAAAAGCAAAATAGAATACTCTGATGCGGGTTGGAAAACAGATGTTCGTCTGAATACCTTTGCTAAAAGCCTAGCTTTTAACAGCCTGAAAGGTAGCTTTGTCAAAAACAAAGAAATTGACGGAGACCTACTAGTATCTTTTTCTAATGAACAAAAAAAGATAAGTGTCGTTACCCAAAATTTTGAAATTGGTGGAGACCTTTTCAATATAAAGGCTCATTTCAACATTGGAAAAGGAAATTCTCTATTTGATATTGACATTAAGACAAAAATTAAATGGAGCAATGCCTATAATTTATTGTCCAATAATATTAGCTCTAAACTCAACAAGTTTGATTTGTATGTTCCACTCCAAGCCTCTTGTTTCATAAAAGGTGATATGAGCGTGAAAGGCGATCCTGAAATTGTGGTCAATGCCGTAATTAAAAAGGACGAATTGACAACATCATATGGGGTTGTCAAGAATTGCAGTTTTAACGGCAGATTTACAAATAATTACAAAAACGGACAAGGGATTAACGATGCCAATTCAGCTGTTATCATCACTAATTTTAACGGAGATTATAAAGAAATCCCACTAAATATTCCAACAGCAATTATCAATAATTTAGAGAAACCTGTTGGAACTGGCAAATTCAATTCGGAATATGACGTACCTAAACTGGGCAATTTTATCAATCAAGAATTTATGGTTTTTTATGGAGGAAAAGCCAAGGTAGATCTAGATTTTAAAGTGGATATCATTGATTTAAAATTGAACAAGCCTAAATTTACTGGAGCAATTAATATTAAAAACGCAAGCTTCCTCCTGAAATCTAAAAATTTAGATTTTAAAAATACTGACGTCGAACTTTCTTTTACGCAGCAAGCTTTATTGATTAAAAAAATTAAATTCCAAAACAAAGTCAACACTGTCATGATGGAAGGAAGAGTGGATAACTTCCTCAATTTATATTATGATGCCCCAGAAAAAATGAATGTTAAATGGAAGATTTACAGCCCCTTTTTGGATGTTAGGCAAATAGTTAGTGTCTTATCCTACAATTATCATCCCAATGCTTCAAAATCCAAAACAAACAATCAATCCACTAATCAACTCCAAGAAGTACTAAGGAAATCGCAAGTTTCTCTTGATATTAAAGTCGATAAATTGACCTATAAAAAATTAATAGCAAATAATTTTAAGGTAAATATTGTTATGGCTAAGAAAGGTTTGTTTGTAAATAATGTTACCATACAAGGTTCTACTGGCAGTACATTATTTATAAATGCTCAAGTAATTCCTAAAAACAAATTATTGTATTTTAAAGCTAAAATAAAAATAAATGATGCTAATATAGCTCGATTTTTGGGATCGTTTAATAATTTTGGTGTAAAATCCTTTTCTCCAAATGACATCAAAGGAAACCTATCGCTTAAAACTTCACTTACAGGAATTTTAAACGAGAATAGACAATTGGATACTAATTCAATTACTGGAGACGTGGCGTTTACTATAAAAAATGGGACATTATCTAATTTTGAACCAATTATTAAAATAGGAAAAATTGCTTTCCCAAATAGAGATATGAAGAATATTACGTTTAGTGATTTAGCTTCGAATACCAGTATTAAAGGGAAATTAATAAATGTTAAAGAATTAAAAGTGACCTCTAATGTTTTAAATATAAATGCAAAAGGAACTTATTCTTTGTCAAATATTGGAACAAATTTAGCAATTCAAATACCTTTGCGAAATCCGAAAGACGATTACAAAATTGCAAATCAAAATGAAAAGGATGCAATGCGATACAAAGGCATTGTTGTGCACTTACTCGTGGTGGATGGAAAAGACGGACAAACAAAAATAAAACTAGGTAAACCTTTAGAAGATAAATCTAAAGAAGAGCAAGCAAAAAAAAGTAAGTCGAAATAGTATTTATAAAACAGCGCAATTCCGTCTAATAAATTCCCTAATTTTGCAAAAATATTCAATAAAAGCGTGGGAAGTAAAAATAAGTTAAAGCGATTCAAGGAAAACGAAACATTCAACAATGTTTTTCAACCTTCAAGAGAAGAAGTAGTAGGCGATTTATTTCCACTCAAAGGAAAATGGAACGTTGATTTCTTCAAAAACGACAATCCATTAGTACTCGAATTAGGCTGTGGAAAAGGAGAATATTCCGTTGGCCTTGCCGAAAAATATCCCAACAAAAACTTCATAGGAATAGATATTAAAGGTGCTCGTTTTTGGCGTGGCGCAAAAACCGCCGTGGAAACAGGACTGCATAATGTGGCTTTCATTCGAACCCAAATTGAATTAATCAACCATGTTTTTGCTGAAAACGAAGTGGACGAGATTTGGATTACATTTCCCGATCCTCAAATAAAATACAAGCGTACCAAACACCGAATGACCAATTCAGAGTTTCTGCAATTGTATAAAAAAATCCTCAAAAAAGACGGAGTTGTCAACCTGAAAACCGACAGTGAATTTATGCACGGTTATACGCTAGGATTGCTACACGGTGAAGGACACGAAGTATTGTATGCCAACCATAATATTTATGTAAACGAAGGAAGTCCTGAAGAGGTTACTGCGTTTCAAACCTTTTACGAAAAACAATATTTGGAAACTAACAAAGCAATTACGTATATTCGATTTAAAATAGCCCCCTAAACCCTGAACGGGAATAATTAATTTGGATAAATATGTTAAACCTATTTCAAGTTTCATTAGAAATTCTCCCTACGGAGGTTAGCGGGATTATTCTTCCAATTTTTTTCGGTTTTGTTAGCGCATTTATAGGGATTATTCCACCAGGATTAATTAATATGACTGCCGCCAAGGTAAACCATAAAGAAGGAAAGCGGAATGCATTATGGTTTGTTTTAGGAGCGATTCTTATTATTTGTATACAAGCTTTTTTCGCCGTTTTGTTTGCGAAAATTATTAATCACCGCCAAGATTTAGTCACTTTATTGCGAGAAATTGGATTTGGAATATTTAGTACACTAACTATTTATTTTTTATGGCTGGCCAAAAAACCAAAAGACAAAACAAAAAAATTTAAAAAAAACAGTAAAACTAACAGGTTTTTTCTAGGAATGTTGCTTTCTGCTCTTAACCTCTTTCCTATTCCTTACTATGTTTTTATAAGTATTACTTTAGCCTCCTATAAACTATTTGCTTTTGACACAACTTCGATTTTAATCTTTGTCAACGGTGTTTTATTAGGTTCATTTCTTGTCCTTTATTTTTATATTTCCTTCTTCAACAGGATAGAGGATAAAAGAGATTTTATCATAAAAAATATGAATACTATTATTGGATCAATTACGGGACTGGTTTCAATAATTACTTTGCTAAATATCATAAAATATTATTGGTAATTCAATGATAAAGACGAACGATAATTTTTTTGAAAGAGTCTACAGTATCGCCAGACAAATACCCTATGGGAAAGTAACCTCTTATGGTGCTATTGCAAAAGCATTAGGGACTGCTCGATCAGCCCGAGTGGTGGGTTGGGCGATGAATGCCTGCCATAACATAGAAGATGTACCAGCACATCGAGTAGTGAATAGAAAAGGATTACTTACGGGTAAACACCATTTTGATGGTACTAATTTAATGCAACAATTACTAGAAAATGAAGGAATAAAAGTAGTTGATAATCAAATTATAGATATGGAGAATCACTTTTGGATACCAGAGATTCAAGTTGAATAATTATGGTATAATGATGAAATAAATCACTAAAACCAAGCAATTTACTTTATATTAAATCCAAGTTAAAAACGGAATAATAAAAACTTTTCACAGTATATTTGCATACAAGAAATTAAAATAGATTTAGTTTAAATAAATATAACATTTCAGTTGACATTCAATTGAAACCTTTCAATAAAAAAATGAAATTAGATAGAAAAGAAATTCTTAAAGCTCTAGAAACTATCACTATTGCTGGAGAAGGAAAAAATATGGTTGAAAGCGGAGCAATTGCTAATGTAATCACTTTTGGCGACGAAGTTGTTGTTGATTTAGTGTTACACCTTCCTGCAATGCACATTAGAAAACGTGCCGAAGATGATATTAAAAAAACCATTCTTGAATTAATTTCACCTGATGCCAAAATAAAAATCAATGTTAAAGTTGAAACTCCACAAAACCCTCAAAGCCCAGAAATAAAAGGAAAATCTATTCCCGGAATAAAAAATATTGTTGCAGTTGCTTCAGGCAAAGGTGGAGTTGGTAAATCTACCGTTACAGCAAACTTGGCAGTAACACTGGCTAAAATGGGGTTTTCGGTAGGTATTCTTGATGCCGATATTTATGGACCATCAATGCCTATAATGTTTGATGTAGAAAGTGCTAAACCACTCTCTGCAGTTGTTGACGGAAAATCAAAAATGAAACCTATTGAAAGTTATGACGTTAAAATGCTTTCTATTGGTTTCTTTACTTCACCAAGCCAAGCCGTAATTTGGAGAGGCCCAATGGCTTCAAAAGCATTAAACCAAATGATTTTTGATGCTGATTGGGGCGAATTAGATTTTTTACTTCTTGATTTACCGCCAGGAACGGGAGACATCCATCTGTCGATTGTTCAAGCTTTGCCTATCACTGGAGTGGTGGTGGTAAGTACTCCTCAAGCTGTGGCTCTTGCCGATGCTAAAAAAGGAGTTGCTATGTTTATGTCAGATGCGATAAATGTTCCCGTCCTTGGAATTATAGAAAACATGGCTTATTTTACACCAGAAGAACTACCAGAAAACAAATATTATATTTTTGGAAAAGAAGGAGCTAAAAATCTTGCAGACGATTTAAATGTTCCATTCTTGGGTGAAGTTCCAATCGTTCAATCTATTCGCGAAGCTGGAGATTTTGGTCGTCCTGCAGCACTCCAAACGGGCTCTGTTATTGAGACTGTTTTCGAAGATATTACAAGGAATGTAGTTCGTGAAGTAGTAAGTAGAAACGCAAATTTGCCTGCTACCGAAGCTGTTAAAATAACCACAATGGCTGGTTGTGCAGCAGTAAAAAAATAATTATTTAATTTGAAATTGATCCTATTTTCAAATCTTTAAATTTATAAAAATGACAACAGAAGAATTACAAGATAACGTTCTAAAAGCTCTAGAAGAAATTAGACCCTTTTTAAATTCTGACGGTGGTGACATCAAACTCATCTCTATTGAAGAGGATAAACACGTAACCGTTCGCCTTGAAGGAGCTTGTACTCACTGTAGTGTGAATCAAATGACATTAAGGGCTGGTGTGGAAACTACTATCAAAAAATTTGCGCCTCAAATAGAAACTGTTGTCAATATCCAATAAATAATTACTCCCTATTTCTGATTTCTAAACGCTGTCTTATTGAGCAGTATTTCTAGTTTTGCAACGCAATTCTAGCTTTAGGTAAAATTCGTTCTACAAAAAGTGAATATGCTAGTTCTGAAGGATGTAAGCCATCTTGAGCAACTAGGGTAGGATTCAATAAACTTTGTCTCGTAATATCCGTAATCGTTATAAATTCTATATTATTAGCGAAGCAATACTTTTGTGCAAAAGCATTATACTTGTCTATTTCTGTAGAAATTTTCGATTGGTTGCCGTATTGTTTCCCATAAGGAGTATAAGCATAATCAGGAATTGAAACTACTATTACATTGGTTTTATCTCCTTTTCCAAGGGTAATCGCTTTGTTAACCAGTTCAGGAAATTCTTTTTCATAGACAGAAAATGTGATATTTTGATATTGATTATTAACCCCAATTAATAGCGTAACTAAATCATAATTTGGAGTTGGATTTTGGTTACTTATTGCAGAAATTAAGTTGGTTGTCGTCCATCCTGTTTGCGCAATAATATTTAACGAATTTCCATTCCCAAGACTCCTTCTCAGTTGTTCAGGAAATCTGCAGGTTTCGCAAACGCTTTGACCAATGCTGTAACTATCCCCAAGGGCTAAATAGTTAATGTCTTTAACTATTGTTTGGCCTACTGGAATAGAAACAGTTCCCGCAGATAGTGGTTTTGCGCTGACTATGTCATCAGGACTATCAACAGTGCAACTAGCTGTCAAAAACAACAAAAACATGGTAATCACTACTTTGAAAAAATGCTTTTCCATTATAAAATTAGTGTTACATTTCGTTTTCTCTTTTTAAGGAATTAAGCCAGTTCCATATTCATTAAAATTTGCTCTTCAATTGCATCCCATAATCCAATTCGTCTTTCTAAAGCTAAAATAGAAATTTCTTCCACTTCATTCCACTTTTGAACATCGGTACCGCAAAGTTCCGTTATCATTTTCATAGCCATTGGACCGTGTTCATCTGCGTCTAGTTCAATATGTCTTTCAAAATAATAAATTAGTTTGCTCAAATCTGTTTCGGGGAAATTAACTTGAAAGTTTTTCAAAATTACAGTGAACATACTAGGTATTAAATCTTCTCTTCCAAAAGTGAAAGCCGCAGCGATTTCATGTGATTTTCCTTCGTCAATTACTCTGAAAGTAAAGTCTAAAAAGGCTTTGATATTTGGATGGAGATTGCTTTTTTTAATGGCAACAAATATGTTGTGAAGCGAATTAACTTCAGATAAGAAAATTTCAATATCAGTTGTATTTGCACCACAAAACTTCATTGCTTCAATGTACATTTCGAAATGGCTTTGGCGGCGGCCATCAATTGTTAAATCAGATTCTTCTGCAAGGACAATTTCATTTATCAAATACCTTGTTTCTGGATTTTCTGTGGCAAACCAAGGCGTTGTTGTGCAAGTTAATTTAGACTGCAAAGCTTTTAATAATGACATAAAATCCCAAACTGCATAAACGTGATTTTGTAAAAAGCAATTCAAGTCCTCAATAGTCTTTACTTTGTTATACAGAGAATGCTGTAATAATAGGTCCTTTTGATGTTGAATTTTATGGTTTATAGTTGCTATATTCATTATTGAAATTTTTTGTAAAAATATAAAAGCTTCTTGCTTCCAAGAAGCTTTTACTATTGATTTTATGAATAGTTTAATAGATGTTTATCCTTACTTGAAGGCTTGAATTCCCGTGATGTCCATTCCTGTAATCAATAAATGGATATCGTGTGTTCCTTCGTACGTAATTACTGATTCTAAATTCATCATATGACGCATTATCGAATATTCGCCAGTAATTCCCATTCCGCCTAACATTTGTCTTGCTTCGCGGGCAATATGAATCGCCATATCTACGTTATTTCTTTTGGCCATCGAAATTTGTGCAGTCGTGGCTTTTCCTTCATTTCTCAATACTCCCAATCGCCAAGTGAGCAATTGCGCTTTGGTGATTTCGGTAATCATTTTGGCTAATTTTTTCTGTTGTAATTGCGTTCCGGCAATAGGTTTGTCAAATTGAATTCTTTCTTTGGCATAACGCAAAGCGGTGTCGTAGCAATCCATTGCAGCGCCAATAGCTCCCCAAGCAATCCCATAACGAGCCGAATCTAAACAACCCAAGGGCGCTCCAAGTCCTGATTTGTTTGGTAATAAATTTTCTTTTGGCACTTTCACATTATCAAAAATTAATTCCCCAGTTGCCGATGCACGAAGCGACCATTTATTATGCGTTTCTGGAGTTGTAAATCCAGGCATTCCACGTTCTACAATCAATCCGTGAATTCGTCCCTCTTCATTTTTTGCCCATACAATTGCAATATCAGCAAAAGGCGCATTCGAAATCCACATTTTAGCACCATTCAAAAGGTAATGGTTTCCCATATCCTTGAAATTAGTAATCATACTTCCTGGATCAGAGCCGTAATTAGGTTCGGTCAAGCCAAAGCAACCCATAAATTCTCCAGAAGCTAGCTTTGGTAAATATTTCAACCGTTGTTCCTCGTTTCCGTATTTCCAAATAGGATACATAACCAAAGAAGATTGAACCGAAGCTGTAGATCGAACTCCAGAATCTCCTCTTTCAATTTCCTGCATAATCAAACCATAAGAAATATGATCCAAACCAGCACCGCCATATTCTTCTGGAATATAAGGACCAAATGCACCGATATTAGCTAAACCTTTAATAATTTGTTTTGGGAATTCCGCTCTTTGAGCGTACTCTTCGATTATTGGTGAAACTTCTCTTTTTACCCATTCACGAGCTGAATCGCGAACTAATTTATGTTCGTCTGTCAATAATTCGTCAAGGTTGTAATAATCTGGAGATTGAAATAAGTCTGGTTTCATATTTAGATAATATTTGTTTTTTGAAATATGGTATCGGCTTATTTTCACTACTATTTTGATCAGCAATTAACTAGGTTAATTTAAAAATATATGTTACAAATTTACACAAAGAAATATAACAAAACAAATTCAAATTGTTATATTTCTTAATTCGCTTCAAAATTTAAATCATTGATGTCCGATAAAAAATAAAAACGACTGTTTATATTTTTTATCTAATTGTTATTCTGTTGTTTATTTTTTAAGACCTCTCACTTCTTAAAACAATGCATCAAAAAAAATGCTTTGAGCCAAATCATTGTTTATCCATCCATAACAACGGATTATATTTATATTTCAAATCCAAACAACAAAAATTACACCTACTCAATTTTAAACAACATCGGTCAAAATATTAAAACCAACATTACCGGGGATAAAATTGATTTTTCTACTAATTCAAAAGGATTATATTTAATAAATCTATCAAATGAAAATCAATCAAAAAATTTCAAGATAATTCTGAAATAGAAATTATCCCTGCCCCACTCACATACAAAATGACACGAGCGTAGCGACTGACGAAGTCAATCCCTTCGTGTTGTTTATTTCTAATCACTAGCTGTCACCGCTGATGGTGATGCTGGTAGCGGCCTTCAGGGTAGTGTTGCCATTGACCGTAATGTTGCCGGTGATGCTGATGGCGCCGGCGGTGGCCGTCAGGCTCGTCACACCCGTGATGGAGCTGTTGCC
>CAMDGJ010000036.1 GCA_945897545.1 Flavobacterium psychrophilum | reverse complement strand
TTGAAGGTGCTGGAATTAATATTTTATTAGGAACATCCTGCTTCATTTGATGAAGAATACCAGCCTCAGTAGCTACAATAAATTTGTTGCTTGGATTCGTTTTTACATAATCAATCATCCCTGCTGTAGAACCAATATAATTAGCAGTTTTTAGAATATGAGTTTCAGATTCAGGATGGGCAATAATTTGAGCATCTGGATTTTTTTTGTACAGGGCGATGAGTTTATCTAATGAAAAAGCTTCGTGAACCACACAAGCACCATCCCAAAGCAGCATATCTCTGCCAGTTTGTTCCATTACATATTTGCCTAAATTTTTATCTGGGGCAAAAATAATGGGTCTGTCTTTTGGAATAGATTCCACGATTTTAACTGCATTCGAAGAGGTAACGACAATATCCGTCAAGGCTTTTACTTCGGCAGAACAATTTACATAGGTAATCACAATGTGATCGGGATGAGCCTCGGTAAATTTTTTGAAATCTTCGGCAGGGCAAGATTCCGCGAGAGAACAACCGGCTTTTAAATCAGGAAGAATTACTTTTTTGGATGGGTTTAATATTTTGGCAGTTTCGGCCATAAAATGTACACCGGCAAAAAGGATAATATCAGCTTCGACTTTCATCGCTTCTTGCGACAATCCCAAACTATCGCCTACATAATCTGCCACATCTTGAATATCGGCTTCTTGATAATAATGAGCTAAAATAACCGCATTTTTCTCTTTTTTCAGCTCTATTATTCGTTCTTTAAGACTTTTCATTCCCAATCAATTTTAATGTTCTTGTTGTTAACCATTTTTGGTGTAAAAATAATGTGATACAAAGATACACTTATTTGAAAAACAATAAATCGAAAAAAAGGTACGGATTTGCCTTTTTTGATTGTTATGCAACATCCTTTTTTTGAGTGATTTTTAATCTCTTTAACTTTAACTCCTCGAAGCTCTACTTCGATTTTTTTTTTGCCACAGATTACTTCGCGTATTCGCCATTGTTCGGGTCACAGATTAAAAAAGATCTTTTGAAAATCTGTGAATCTGTGGCTGATATTTCGCTAATACCATTGGGGCTCTACCCCGAGGTATTTTATTCGCTTTTGACGTTATTCGCTATTGTTTTATTGTTTCTGCTCCATTCACTCCAAGAACCAACATATAATTTTGGAATTTCTAGTTCTGCATAAGCGATTGCCAATAGGGTATGACAAGCCGTAACTCCAGAGCCACAATGGACAATGGTATTTTCGGTTTTTACTTTTTCAAAAACTTTGCTGTACTTTTCCTTTAATTCATTTGGATCTAAAAATAATCCGTTTTTATCTAAATTTTCAGTGAAAGGAATATTGATTGCTCCTGGAATATGTCCCGCAACAAGGTCGATGGGTTCTGTTTCGCCATTGTAACGCTCGACATCGCGAACATCAATAACGATATGGTTTTTGTCTTGCGAAACTTTTTCGACTTCGTCGATTGTTGCGATTTGAAGTTTCCAGTTTTTGGTTTTATAGGCTTCGGCTTTAGTAACAATTTCTGTTTTGGAACTTGTTGGGAAGCCTATTTTTTCAGCTTCTTGAAAACCCCCATTAAGAACTTGTACTTTTTCGAGTCCAAGTGATTTTAACATCCACCACAATCTCGCTGCTGCATTAGAACCATTTTTATCGTCATATATTACGACACGACTTGTCGATGAAATGCCGAGATTCGCTACTGTTTCAGCAAAATCTTCAATCTTTGGCAGTGGGTGTCTTCCGCCAATGGAGAAATCTTCTTTTATATCGGCCAGTTGGCTATTCAAGTCTACAAATAGCGCTCCATCTAAATGTTTTTCTTCGTAGTTTGACTTTGTATTTATACCGGTATTGGCATCTATAAGAACCAATTTTTTGGATTTATATAATTTCAATAATTCCGAAGCTTGGATAATTGGGGAAATGTTTTTCGTATTCATTTTAGATTAATTTATTACTGGTGAGCGTGACGCTCTTGCCTATTCCGATTTATTTTTATTTTTTTAGTGCTTTTGTTTGTGGCACGAGCTAGAAGCTCGCGCTTGGGGCAACCTTTAATTTTCCGTAACTATTAAAATATTGTTCCCATTCCCAGCTCGTGAATAATCATATTTTATTTTTATTGTTTTATTGCTTTTGTTTGTGGGCACGAGCTAGAAGCTCGCGCTAGCTTGTGGGTCCCGCTCGTGCTTAATCCAATTTATTTTTAATATTGTAAAGCTTTTGTTTTTAGGAACGAGCTAGAGGCTCGCGCTAGCGGGGTTTTTGTTTAATATAGCTGTTAACTTAAAGACTAGCCAGACTAAATCATCGCAATCCACCCCTATTTGGTAAGCTTTGTCTGATAATCATCATCTTTTTCTTATTGTAAAAGTAGGAATTAATACTAACAGTTCATCAAAAACTAATTTTACAATTTAAAAATCAACTTTTAGGCTATTTCTAAAAAAAGTATATCTTTAGCCAACTAAAACCAAATACCCAAAACCCAAAATAATATGCAAGACAACAAAGAAGAACATTTTAAAAGAGAATTCGGATTACTAGACGGAACGATGCTCGTCGTGGGCTCGATGATAGGTTCGGGAATATTTATTGTAAGCTCCGATATCGCCAGGCAAGTAGGTTCTGCAGGATGGCTTACTATGATTTGGCTTATTTCAGGTTTAATCACGATGATTGCTGCCGTAAGTTATGGCGAGTTGAGCGCGATGTTTCCCAAAGCGGGCGGTCAATATGTTTATCTCAAGGAAGCCTATAATAAACTGATTGCTTTTCTGTATGGTTGGAGTTTCTTTGCCGTAATTCAAACAGGTACCATTGCTGCAGTAGGTGTAGGTTTTTCAAAATTTGCTGCCTATTTAGTTCCGCCATTAAGCGATGAAAATGTTCTTTATGAAATAGGCTCTTTCAAACTTAACGCAGCCCAAATCGTTTCTATTATTACCATTATTATACTGACTTATATCAATAGTCGGGGCGTGAAAAACAGCAAAATATTACAAACCGTTTTGACGGTGATTAAGATTTTGTCTTTGTTTGGTTTGATTGTTTTTGGTTTCCTTTTGGCTGCCAAAGCGGAAGTTTGGAATGCGAACTGGGCCGATGCTTGGAATACTCGTTCCTTTAATTTGGATAGTGGTTCTTGGATGCCAATTGGCGGGACAGCTTTAATCACTGGGATCTCGGCAGCGATGGTGGGTTCTTTGTTTTCTAGTGATGCTTGGGTTGGTGTGACTTTTATTGCTGGCGAAATCAAAAATCCAAAGCGAAATGTGGGGCTAAGTTTGTTTCTTGGCACTTTTATAGTGACTATTATTTATGTCTTGACTAATTTGATGTACCTCGCTGTGATTCCTTTGGACGAAATTGCAACTGCAAAATCTGATAGAGTTGCTGTCGTGGCTTCCCAATATACTTTTGGCGATATGGGAACGATTATTATTGCTGTAATGATTATGATTTCGACTTTTGCCTGCAATAACGGATTGATTATGGCGGGAGCCAGAGTTTATTATACTATGGCAAAAGATGGTTTGTTTCTCAAAAAAGCAGCAGAACTAAATGACGCTAGCGTTCCGGCTTGGGCATTATGGGTACAATGTATTTGGGCTTCGCTATTGTGTTTGACTGGAAAATATGGCGATTTGTTGGATTTCGTAATCATCATAGTATTGATATTTTACATTTTGACAATTTATGGTATATTCATTCTTCGCAAGAAAATGCCAGATGCTGAAAGACCATATAAGGCTTTTGGTTATCCTTTCTTACCATTATTATACATTGTAATTGCTTCGGCAGTTTGCGTTTCGTTGTTGCTGACTAAATTCTCGACTTGTGGTTGGGGAGTTTTGATAATGCTAACGGGAATTCCAATTTATTATTTGACAAAACAAAAGGAGTAGATTTGAGTATCAAGATTTGAGTATTAAGTATTGAGATTTAGCAGGACAATAAAAATCCGTCTAGTTATAAAACTAGACGGATTTTAATTTATAGATTTCAGTCTTAATACTTAATACTCAAATCTTAATTCAAATATATTAACAATTATAAAACGCTTTCTACCTCACTAAACGGCAATCCCCAAGCATCGGAAACTCCTTTGTAGACAATTTTACCGTTAGCAACGTTAAGTCCTTTTTTTAATTCTTCGTTATCGGCGCAGGCTTTTTTCCAACCTTTGTTGGCTAATTGCAAAGCGTAAGGCAAAGTGGCATTTGTCAAGGCTAGGGTAGAAGTGTAAGGAACGGCTCCCGGCATATTGGCTACGCAATAATGAACAATATCATCAATGATAAAGGTTGGATCTTCGTGGGTTGTAGGTTTGCAAGTTTCGATACAACCACCTTGGTCAACGGCTACATCTACAACTACTGTTCCTGGGCTCATCAATTTTAGCATATCACGTGTAATCAAGTGAGGCGCTTTGGTTCCTGGAATTAAAACGGCACCAATAACCAAATCAGCTTCGGCTACGGCTTCGCAAATGTTGTAATGGTTAGACATTACGGTTGTTACATTTGCAGGCATAATATCGGCCAAATGACGCAAACGAGCTAAACTTACATCCATAATAACTACTCTGGCACCAAAACCAGCGGCCATTTTTGCTGCTTGTGTTCCTACAATTCCACCACCCAAAACTAAAACTTTTGCTGGAGGAACTCCGGGAACTCCTCCTAGAAGGATTCCTTTTCCTTTCAACGGTTTTTCTAAATATTTGGCTCCTTCTTGAATCGACATACGACCTGCAACTTCTGACATTGGCACCAATAATGGTAAGCTTCGGTCTGTTTTTTCAACGGTTTCGTATGCTAAACAAACTGCTCCGCGTTCAATCATTGCGTGAGTTAATGGTTCAGAGGAAGCAAAGTGGAAATAGGTAAATAGTAATTGATCTTTTTTGATTAAAGGATATTCAGAAGCTATAGGTTCTTTAACTTTGATTATCATTTCGGCAATGCTGTAAACAGCTTCGATTGTTGGTAATATTTTGGCACCAGCAGTTTTGTATGCTTCATCTGTAAAGCCACTATTTTCTCCTGCACCCATTTGAACGTATACTGGATGGCCTTGTTTTTTGAACTCAGCTATACCTGCAGGAGTAAGTGCTACACGATTTTCGTTGTTTTTGATTTCTTTTGGGATTCCAATTATCATAGTAAATAAATTTAATTGTTTAGAGAATAGTAGATTACAAAAGTAATATATAAAGAAAATAGTTGTACTATATCGTTGTAAACTAAGTAAATATTCATTTTATTTGCTATTTTTACATAAAATATTTCTGAATAGAACTCTTTTTACATTTCCAAAGCGAAAAATAAACTAGTGAGGAAAGTTTAATTTATTCATTTAATTTATTTGCACCATGATTTTAGACGAAACCGATAAAAAAATATTACGCCTGTTGCAAGTAGATGCTCATTTGACCTTGAAGGATATTGCTGGTAAAATAAATCTTTCGCTCACACCAGTTCACGACCGAGTGAAACGATTAGAAAAAGAAGGCATAATCGAGAAATATGTTTCGGTTTTGAATAAAAAGAAATTAGGTATGAACCTCACTGTTTATTGTCAGGTTACTCTAGTTAAACAAACCCACGATGTTTCGGAAGGATTTAATGAATCAATAATGAATATGCCCGAGGTATTGGAATGTGATTTTGTGTCAGGAACTTTTGATTATATGCTCAAAGTCGTCTTGCCAGATATGGAAAGTTACCATCATTTTCATCAAAAAAAATTATCTATTTTACCCGAAGTTTCCCTGATTAACAGTTTTTTTATTATATCGGAAGTGAAGAGTACGACCGTTTTGCCGATTTAATGGGATAAATATTTACCACAAATTCGCAAATTAGAAACATTCTATCGTTGATACTAATTTGCGAATTTGCGGTTTATTTTTTTAAATTATAATTCGTATAATTTCTGCTCTTTTATTAATCATTTCCATTTGAATGCTTTGATTTTCACCTTTGCTTGTCAATATTTTGGATGCTGATTCGATATCTTTAATTTTTAAATTATCAATACTTAGGATGATATTTCCCAGAAGATCCTGCTCGTAAGGTTTTAGGTTTTCATTGGTAATAGACTTAATTTTAACCCCATCGGTAAGGCTAAATCTTTTCTTATCGGTTGCATTAATATTTTCTAATTCTAAGCCTTTGAATTCAGTAGTAAAATACTCATTTTTACTTAAAACGACCGGAAGTATTTTGTTTTTTCCGTCTCGAATAAAGGTAACTTCTACTTTATCATTCGGTCTTTTGGTGTTGATATAGCCCGAAAGATCCGCAAAAGTGGCAATGTTTTGACCATCTAATTTGATAATGATGTCTCCTTTTTGCAAACCTGCTTTTTCGGCGCCAGATTTTTGCTGGACCTTGTTGATGTAAAAACCTTGCGTTTCATTTACTCCCAATTCTTTCGATGCTTTTGCATTCAGTTCGCCTCCTTCTACCCCAAGAATGCCTCTTTGCACATTTCCAAATTCCATTAAATCCTCAATTATTTTTCGTGCGTTGTTGGATGGAATCGCAAAGGAATAGCCCGTGTAGCTACCAGTAGGCGAGGAGATCATCGTGTTGATTCCGATTAATTCACCGCGCGTGTTTACTAATGCTCCACCGCTGTTTCCGGGATTTACGGCGGCATCAGTTTGAATGAAAGATTGAATTCCGCTCGTGTCTAGATTCCTAGCTTTGGCTGAAATAATTCCTGCTGTAACCGTCGAAGTTAAATTGTAAGGATTTCCAACTGCCAGAACCCATTCGCCAATTTTAACCGAATCAGAATTGGCGAAAGCCGTGTACGGCAATTTTTCATCGGCAGTAATTTTTAATAAGGCAATATCCATTTTCGAATCGGTTCCAATGAGTTTTGCGGTATAAGATTTCTTATTGTTCAATGTGATTTCAATCTCCGAAGCATCTTTTACGACGTGATTATTGGTTACGATATAACCATCTTCAGAAATGATTACACCAGAACCTGTTCCCACTTGCTCCTGCAATTGGTCTCCTCTATAGCCGTAGAAATATTCTAAAATAGGATTGGAAATACTTTTTCGGGAAACATTTTTTACGTGAACTACCGTGTGAATGGTCCTGTCGGCTGCTTCAGTAAAATCAAGAGTTTCTGAAGATAATCCTACTTGTCTTCCATAGGAATTTGGAGCTAAAGTTACTACCCCGTTTTTGTTTTTAGAGAAATAGCCATTGTCGTCAAATAATAACTTGTAAGAACCAAGTGTTATAGCTCCGCTTAACAATGACAAAAGTAATAGGCTTGAAAATCGTTTCATAATTTTATAGTTATTTAAGAAATTACAACGTAAAATTATAAATTTTGCGATTTCAAAAAAAAAGTTTAACGCTCGTTTAACATTCTTTAACGTATCATTAATATTTGTATTTTTGTGCAACACAATTCAACTAAAATGCAAATAGAATTTTTTAAATATCAAGGAACGGGGAATGATTTTATGATGATTGACAATCGGTCAGGGTTTTTTCCAAAGAAAAACGTTCAACTCATTGCGCATTTGTGCGACAGACGTTTCGGAATAGGAGGAGACGGACTTATTTTATTGGAAAATGATGGGATTGCTTCGAATCTCGCAATGACCGCTGATTTCAGAATGGTTTATTACAATTCCGATGGAAACCAAAGTTCTATGTGTGGCAATGGCGGTCGTTGTTTAGTGGCTTTCGCCAAAAGGCTGAACGTGATTAACGATAGTTGTACTTTTATTGCTACAGATGGTTTGCATCACGCCTCAATTGCCAAAAACGGACAAGTTTCCCTTCAAATGATTGATGTTCCCAATATAAAAATTACACCAGATTATGTGTTTCTAAATACAGGTTCACCACATCACGTGCAAATGGTTGAAGATTTGGTAAACTTCAATATAAAAGAAAAAGGAGCAGCCATTCGATATGGTCAATTATACGGAAAAGCAGGAAGCAATATCAATTTTGTAAAGCAAATTGACGCCAATACTTTTTCGCTTCGTACTTATGAAAGAGGCGTTGAAGACGAAACGCTTTCTTGCGGAACCGGCGCAACTGCTGCGGCTATTGCTATGAATGCAACCGGAAAAACAAATTCAACTTCCATACATTTGAACGTAGAAGGCGGAAAATTAGAAGTTTCTTTTGATAAAAACGAAGCTCGGTTTACCAATGTTTTCCTGAAAGGCCCTGCTGAATTTGTTTTTAAGGGAGTGATTGAGATTTAATAACGAATTACAATTATGAGCAATGAGATTCTAATTCCAGATGATATTATAAGTAGTAAAATTTACTTGATACGGAAGCAAAAAGTGATGTTGGATAAAGATTTATCGGAACTTTATGCTGTAGAAACTAAACAATTAAAAAGACAGGTTCGTAGAAATTTGGAAAGGTTTCCAGAGGATTTTATGTTTGAACTTACAAAATAAGAATTCGATAACTTGAGGAGCCAATTTGGCACCTCAAGTTGGGGAGGTGCAAGATATATGCCTCTGGCTTTTACAGAACAAGGAGTTGCAATGTTATCGAGTGTCCTTAACAGTCCAACTGCTATAAAAGTCAATATACAAATTATACGTGTTTTTACTAAAATTAGAGAAATGCTTACCGATACATTAAGTATGAAGTTGGAAATCGAAGAAATCAAAAAGAAACTTTCAAATCATACTCAAAATATTGAACTCGTTTTTAACTATCTTGATGAACTAATTGATAAAAAAGAAAATACAGAACCAAGAAAAAAAATAGGTTATAAAAATAATTAAATGTTCTACAGAATTTTTTTTTAAAGGAGTAATAGAAATTTAAATTGATTAATAACTTCTGACCTCTAACTTCTGACCTCTAACTTCTGACCTCTAACTTCTAACCTCCAACTTCCCAAATGATCACACTAAAAGGCGAAAATATTTACATCCGAGCACTCGAACCCAACGATTTGGAGTTTGTTTACGCTATGGAAAACGATCAAAGCATTTGGGAAGTAAGCAATACGCAAACGCCATATAGCCGATTTTTAGTTAAGCAATATCTGGAAAATGCCCAACAGGATATTTATGAAGCCAAGCAATTGCGATTGGCAATTTGTCAGGATCAGGATTTTCCAGCTTTAGGATTAATTGATTTGTTTGATTTTGACCCGAAGAATAATAGGGCTGGAATAGGAATTGTGATTCAAGGAAATGAAAATAGAAAACAGAATATTGGTTCCGAAGCATTGGAGCTATTAATTCGATATTCTTTTCATCATCTTAATTTGCATCAATTGTATGCAAATATTGGTACAGAAAATGCGGCAAGTATAGCTCTTTTTACTAAATTTGGATTTCAAAAAATAGGCATAAAAAAAGATTGGACCTTAGTCAATGGCGTTTATAAAGACGAGGCTATTTTTCAATTAATATCAAAAAATATTTGACCGCAGATTCGCAGATTAAAATGCAAAATATTTTTTATACATTTAATAAATCTGTGCTAATCTGTGCAATCTGCGGTAAAAAAACAAGTTTGTCTGCTAGCGGATATTCAATTAATTAATTATAAATTTTAAAATTTTTACTTTGAATACAAAGAAAATAATAACAATAGGTTCTGTAGGTTTAATGTCAGCATTGCTGATTTACGGATTTATTCTGGTGAACCAAGTTTTCTCGAAAAACACAAAATTTACTCAAAGCGAATTATATGTTTATGTGCCAACCGATGCTACATATGAAGAGGTCAAAAAAATAATAGAACCTTATATTGATAATATGAGTCGTTTTGAAATGGTGGCAGACAAAAGAAGTTATCCCGAAAATGTTAAACCGGGACGCTTTTTATTCACCAAAGGAATGAACAGTTATGATTTGGTCAAATCCTTGCGAAGTAATGTTCCCGTGAAATTGGCTTTCAACAATCAAGAACGATTGGAGAATTTTGCTGGAAGAGTCGGCTCCCAAATTGAACCCGATAGTTTGTTACTATTGAATACTTTTAAGGATTCAATTTTTCTAAAAGAAAATGGTTTTACCGATGAAAATGTTTTAGTTGTTTTTATTCCGAATACGTATGAAGTGTATTGGAATATTTCTGCTGCAAAATTTCGCGATAAAATGATCAAGGAATATCGAAATTTTTGGAACAAGGAACGAACCGATAAAGCGGCAAAACAAGGATTAACTCCAATAGAAGCAACGATTTTAGCTTCGATAGTACATAAAGAATCCGTAAAAAAAGATGAAAGACCTAGGATTGCCGGCGTTTATTTGAATAGGATGAAGCTAGAAATGCCACTTCAAGCGGATCCTACTGTAATTTTTGCCATAAAAAAGAAAGACAATGATTTTAATCAAGTAATCAAAAGAGTGTTTTATAACGACTTATTTTTGAACTCTCCATATAATACCTATAAAATAATTGGTCTTCCTCCTGGACCTATTGCAATGCCTGACATCACAGCTTTAGAAGCAGTTTTAAATCCTGAGAAAAACGATTTCATTTATTTCTGTGCTAGTGTGGATCGTTTTGGGTATCACGAATTTGCCGCAACTTTGCCAGAGCATAATAAAAATGCCAAGAAATATTCGGATTGGATTAACAGTCAAGGAGTAATAAGATAGTTTTGAAATACAAAAGTCAATTTTGTTTTTTGTTCTTGTTGGTGTTCCAAAATATTTTGGCGCAAATTCCCTTTGATAATTTCTTAAAACCATCTGATTCTTTAAACAAGAAAAGACAAAACTCAGTTTTTATTTCTGAAGCCTTATTGGCATCAGGAGCTTTGATTGGTTTGAACCAATTTTGGTATGCTGATTATCCGAAATCCGATTTTCATTTTATAAATGACAATTCCGAGTGGTTGCAAATGGATAAAGTGGGACATCTTTATTCTTCGTATCACATTGGGAGATTTGGTGCAGAAGCCTTGAATTGGAGCGGAACCAATAAAAAAAATCAACTAATTTATGGATCAAGTTTCGGATTTGTATTCCTGACGGCCGTTGAGGTTATGGATGGATTTTCAGAAGAATGGGGAGCATCGATGGGAGATGTTGTAGCTAATGCTGCGGGAACAACATTGTATGTTTCACAAGAATTAATTTGGAAAGAACAACGAATTATACCAAAATTCTCCTATCATAAAACACAATATTCCAATTTTCGGCCTAATGTTTTTGGAAGCACATTTCAGGAACAAATCCTTAAAGATTACAATGGTCAAACGTATTGGCTTTCTACCAATATTTATTCTTTTTCTAAAGGTTCAAAAATTCCTAAATGGTTGAATGTTGCCTTGGGTTATGGAGCAGAAGGAATGATTAGCGGGAATGACGATAATTCTGCGCCAATTTTGACTCCAAAATCGGATAAATTTCGACAATTTTACCTCAGTTTAGATGTTGATTTCTCAAAAATCAAAACAAAATCACACTTTTTGAAGACTATTTTCTCGGTTTTTAATACAGTGAAAATTCCAGCGCCAACAATTGAGTACTCGCCTCAGAGCGGATTCAAGTTTCATGCTTTTTACTTTTAGATAAGTTTAACAGCTTGATTGTCAGGTTTGTGATTTTTATTGTATCTTTGCGCGTAGAAATTTCAATACGGGACAGCGTTTGAAGAAAAACAATTTATGATAAAGAAGTGGTCTTTTTATACAATTTTGACTCTTATTATTGCTTTTTTAAGCTCAAGTTTTAAACCTTTCGATATAGATTCCAACCATTGGTTTCTGACAAATGATGATGATGGTACCCACTACTTATTTCCATCTCAAAAACAAAAAGATTATCCTAATTTGAAAGTTCCTTTTACTGGTAAATTTTTTATTGGTTACAAAGAAGCAATTGCTTTTAAGGAATCTCAAGGCAAGTACAAAAAAATTAATTCACTAGGATATTTGGGAAAATACCAGTTTGGTTCGGAAACATTGAAAACAGTTGGTGTTCACGATAACTGACAGTTTTTGAACAGTCCGAAAATGCAGGAAAAAGCTTTTGTGGCTCTTCTGGCTAAAAACAAATCAAAGTTACAAGACGTTATCCAGAAATATGAAGGTCGGGTTATTACAGGTATTTTAGTTACGGAATCTGGTATATTGGCCGCTGCACATCTTGGAGGAGTAGGCTCAGTTAAAAAGTTTTTTAAAAACAATGGCAATCGCTATTTTAAGGACGCTTATGGAACTTCGATACGAAGTTATATGAGGGATTTTGGAGGGTATGAAACTTCTGGAATTTTAGCCGATAGTAATGCAACAGTGCAATAATTTAAGCTCATATAAAATTCATTACCACGCTTTCGGCGTGGTTTTTTTATGTTTACATTTTATGAATAATAAAAATAGTAGGACGATTGTGTAAATCAACTTGTATTTTTTTCCAATCTGATACTCTCATTGTTTTGATGAATTCTGTAGGTAAAGTGATGTCCGTGGCAATACAAATATAAGTCGATGGATTTAATGCTTGAATAATATCCTCGAGCATTTTATTGTTTCTATAAGGAGTTTCAATAAAAAGTTGGGATTGATTTTTGTCTTGAGATAATTTCTCCAAGTTTTTTAACGCAGTCTTTTTTTCTGCTTTGTCGATAGGGAGGTAACCGTTAAAGGCAAAACTTTGACCGTTCATTCCAGAGCCCATAATCGCTAATAAAATAGAAGATGGCCCAACTAACGGAATCACTTGAATTCCTTTCTCGTGAGCCAGTTTTACTATCACAGCGCCAGGATCGGCAACGCCTGGACAACCCGCTTCGCTCATTAACCCAACATTTTTTCCTTCTAAGCAGGGTTGCAACATTTTGGTGTGTTCAGATGCTTCGGTAAACTTGTTTAAAGAACTTAATCTTAATGAAGCTTGAACTTTCTCTGGCTGTATGCTTTTTATGAATTTCCGAGCTGTCTTTTCATTCTCCACAATGTAGTCATCTATGAAATCGATAGTTCTTTTTACAGTTTTCGGCAAAACATCCATCGGATCACCTTCTCCTAAAGTGGTTGGAATCAAATATAATTTTCCTAGGAGCGGATTTAGTTTCATTGATGGAGTTTTATTATTCTTACTAGGTAAAAGAGGTAGGCTCAATTATAATATGAAAATTAAATATATAGAATTTAGCAGTGTTTCTTAATTAATTTCTTGGCTAAAACATCACAAGCTTCATCTAGCATTTTATAAACCGAATCAAATCCATTAGGTATACCATAGTATGGATCTGGAACATCTACATTTTCATTTGGAAATAATTCATTCAAAATAAGTTGAACTTTTTCAGTTTGGGCTTTATTATCAACCAGTTTTACCACATCTAAATAATTAGAGTTATCCATAACATAAATATAGTCAAAAGAATCAAAATCAGTTGTTGTGAATTGACGCCCTTTTTGTTTTGAAATATCTAGTTTATTTTTTTTTGCAATAGCTATAGAACGCTCATCAGGTTTATGCCCAATGTGCCATGAACCCGTTCCGGCAGAATCTACAGTGAATTTATCCTTTGGAAGCTTTGACGCCAATATTCCTTCGGCCAAAGGGGACCGACAAATATTGCCCAAACAAACCATTAAAATTTTTATGGGCATAATGCGTTTAAAGCGTTAATTTTTTGTTGATGTCTTCGACAAATTTCTTAAATTGTTTGTCAGTAGCAACTAAATTGTCAACGGTTTTACAAGCATGTAATACAGTAGCGTGATCTCGATCTCCTATTTGGGACCCAATGTTTGCCAAAGAAGCTTTGGTGAATTTTTTGGCAAAAAACATGGCTAATTGACGAGCTTGGACGATATGTCTCTTTCTGGTTTTTGATTGTAGGGTTTCTAAATCCAACTGGAAATAATCGGAAACAATCTTTTGAATGTAATCGATAGAAATTTCTCGTTTTACATTTTTAACAAATTTTTCAACCACATTCTTAGCTAGTTCCAGCGTTACTTCTTTTTTATTGAAAGAAGATTGTGCAATCAATGAAATAATGGCCCCTTCAAGTTCTCTAACATTCGATTTGATGTTTCGAGCTACATATTCTATGATTTCTTCAGGAATTTCTACCCCATCACGGTATAAAATATTTTTTAGGATGGAGATTCTAGTTTCATAATCCGGTTGGTGTAATTCTGCCGATAATCCCCATTTGAAACGAGACAATAATCGTTGTTCTATATCTTGCATATCAACAGGAGCCTTATCCGAAGTCAAGATGACCTGTTTTCCGTTCTGATGTAAATAATTGAAAATATGAAAAAATACATCTTGAGTTCCCGATTTTCCTGAAAGAAATTGAACATCATCAATGATTAATACATCGATAAGTTGGTAGAAATGGATAAAATCGTTTCGATTGTTTTTCTTTACCGAGTCAATATATTGTTGGGTAAAAATTTCCGCTGAAATGTATAAAACGGTCTTCTCCGGATATTTGTCTTTAATTTCAACTCCAATTGAGTGGGCCAAATGGGTTTTTCCTAAACCAACACCGCCAAAAATTAATAATGGATTAAACGAGGTTCCTCCAGGTTTATTGGCCACAGCCATACCTGCTGAGCGGGCTAATCTATTAGAATCACCTTCAAGAAAATTGTCAAAACTGTAATTTGCGTTAAGTTGTGATTCGATTTTTAAATTTCGAATTCCTGGAATTACAAAAGGGTTTCTTAATTCAGGATTCAGGTTTTTATAAGGAGCGTCAACATCCTGTGGTTTTACAGAAACTCGATTTGCGCTAGGTAATTGTTCAGTAAATGGTTGTTTATTGCCGTAAGTATTCTCCATTTTAATTTTATAGAGTAACTTAGCGTTTTTTCCAAGTTCTTTAGTCAAGGCAACTTTTAATAATTTAACATAGTGCTCTTCTAACCATTCGTAGAAAAATTTACTCGGGACTTGAATATACAATGCATTATCGGTAAGTTCAACTGATTTAATTGGTTCAAACCAAGTTTTGTATGCTTGGTCTTGAATGTTGTCTTTAATAAATGACAGACAGTTTTCCCATACGGATTGAGCAGTTTTATTCATTATATTAAGGTAATTTATTCTTTTATAGATAAGTTTTATCTTATAAAAAAAAGGTTAGTTCGTGGTAATATTTCGGGGTAGCAAATATGTGAATAAATTTCTCTAAAAAAAAATATTTTGTATGTAAATTTTATAAAAAATTATTGTATATAGTATTAAAAATCTAATTAAAAAATAATGAATTATCATCAAACTGAATTTCGTGTTCGCTATTCAGAAACAGACCAAATGCGGGTGGTTTATCACGGTAATTATGCGCAATATTTTGAAGTGGGAAGAGTCGAATGGCTAAGAAAAAAAGGGGTTTCATATAAATGGATGGAGGAAAACGGAATAATGCTTCCTGTGGTTTCATTGACAATGAATTACAAGAAACCGGCTCGATATGACGAGCTTTTAACGTTGAAAACTATCTTAAAAAAGCAGACGACTGTTAAGATTGAATTTGACTATGAATTGTATAATGAGAGTGGTGAGTTATTAACAACTGGCAACTCAATTTTGGTTTTTGTAGATATAAAAACGGGAAGGCCTATTGCTCCGCCAACCTATATTTTTGAACTTTTGAATAGAATTGAATAAAGTCATCATTTTTCGTAAAAATTAACCAAAAAAGCTATTCGTTTTTGTGATTTTATCAAAATGTTTTTATTTCAATTTCAAACATAGATTTAAAAATGTCAAATATCGTTTTGGCATTTTTTTTTCGGGTAACAATCTCGATTTCGCAACTCATTTCCATTTTTTGAGATACAATTACAATATTTTTTTCTTTAATCACCCGCATCACTTTATTTATATTTTTATAATCGAATGAAATGAGATAATGGATGTCTATTGTTTTCTCGATTATGTCAGAAGATTCCAATGTTAATTGTGCTGCGGTTTTATATGCAGAAATTAATCCGCCAACGCCTAATTTTACACCCCCAAAAATCCGAACAACCACAATTAAAATATTTGTAACTTCAAAAGATTGAATTTGACCATAAATAGGCATTCCAGCTGCATTACTTGGTTCGCCATCATCATTTACCCTGTAAACAATTGTGTTTGTCCCAATTTGATAGGCATAACAAAAATGTCCGGCATTTGGATGTTGTTTACGTAAACTATAAATGATGGGTTTTACTGCTTCTTCAGTTTGAAGGGGAAAGGAATAACCAAAGAATTTGCTGTTTTTTTCTTTAAATTGAATCTCATCCGAAGCAGATGCGATTGTTTTGTATGTGTCTTTAGAGTCCAAAAAGCGAAATGGTTAAAGTATTTCTTTTTCAAATAGGTTGGTCACATCTTCCTGGCCTACTTGTAAATTCCAAATATGAAGTCCGAGCGAAAGTGCGGCATCAGTATTCTCTTTTTTATCATCTATGAATAAGGTGTTTTTTACTGATAACTCGTGTTTCTGAATGAGATAATTAAAAATTTTG
>CAMDGJ010000035.1 GCA_945897545.1 Flavobacterium psychrophilum | reverse complement strand
AAATAAAAATATAAAAAAATGATACAAGTACAAAATCTTTCGAAATCATACAACGGAACTTCCGTATTAAAAATAGACAGATTAGAAATTCCAAAAGGACAAAGTTTTGGCCTTGTGGGAAACAATGGCGCCGGAAAAACAACCTTCTTTAGTTTACTTTTGGATTTAATCCAGCCTTCGACAGGATATGTATTAAATAATGATGTGCAAGTAAATACCAGTGAAAACTGGAAACCATTTACCGCTTCTTTTCTGGACGAAAGTTTCTTGATTGGCTATCTCACGCCTGAGGAGTATTTCTATTTTATTGGCGATTTGCGCGGTCAAAACAAAGCCGATATCGATGCTTTATTAGCCAAACACGAAGAATTTTTTAATGGTGAAATTTTGAAAAACAAAAAATATTTGAGGGATTTATCCAAAGGAAACCAAAAGAAAGTAGGAATTATTGCTACGCTTATTGGTAATCCAGAAGTGGTGATTCTCGACGAACCGTTTGCTAATTTAGACCCAACCACTGTAAGCCGATTGAAAAAAATAATCAAAGAACTCGCCGAAAATCCGGATATTACCGTTTTGGTTTCAAGCCACGACTTATTGCACACCGTGGAGGTTTGCAATAGAATTGTAGCGCTGAACAAAGGTGAAGTAGTCAAAGATATTCAGACATCTGCGGAGACTTTGCAGGAATTGGAAGTGTTTTTTGCGGTTTGATATTTTTATAGTTTGTCTGTTATCGAATTAGTTTTGGCGTAATTCTGTCGAGGATTCAAGATGTATTTCATGGAGTTCAAGTTTTAGACTATTTTGAAATAACTAACGGTATAATTTCTATATTTCAAAAAGAAACGTATTTTTACCAGTCATTATACTAAAATGTACTTTTAAAAGTTAAATGATAAACTGTTTCCCATTGAAAACCAAGATATTTAAACACACCTTCTCCATAATATTTATTTTATTTTTAATAGCTTGTTCTACTAAGAAAGACACTTTTTTAGCCAGAAATTCACACGCACTTAGCGCTAGAGACAATATTTTATATAACGGGCAAATAGGCTTATATAAAGGAATTGAAAGCATAAAATCAGATAGCCAAGACAATTTTTGGAAGCAACTGCCTATCGAAAGAATGCAAATAAAAGAGGATAATGGTCCTGATGAAAAAACCAAAAACACTAATTTTGAATTAGCTGAAGCCAAAGCAACGAAGGCAATTCAAAAGCATTCAATGAATATTGACGGACAAGAAAAAAACTATCAAATAGATGAAGCTTATTTGTTATTAGGTAAGGCTCGTTATTACGACCAAAGATTTTTTCCCGCATTAGACGCGTTCAACTATATTTTATACAAATATTCTAGCAGTAGCAACATTTATCAAGCTAAAATATGGCGAGAAAAAACCAATATGCGTTTAGGTAATGACGCACAAGTTATTAAAAATATCAGCAAGTTATTAAAAGAAAAAAAGCTAAAAAAGCAGGTGATTGCTGATGCTAATGCGCTTTTAGCAGAATCTTTTTTAAACCTCGAAGAAAAAGATAGCGCAATAACTAAGTTAAAAATAGCGGAGAATTTCACTAAATTAAACCCTGAAAAAGCGAGATACCGTTTTATTCTTGGACAAATGTATCAAGAATTAGGAAAAAAGGATAGCGCTAATTATTGGTATGAATCTGTGATCAATTTGAATCGAAAAGCCGAAAGGGCATTTGTTATTCAAGCTTATGCAAAAAAAGCACAACTTTTTGATTATGAAAACGGCGACAAAGATGCTTTTGTAAAAACCTATAATAAACTCATTGACGATAGAGAAAACCGACCATTTAAGGATATTCTTTTTTATGAAATGGGCGTTTTTTATGACAAACAAAACAATCAAGATTTAGCCTTTGAATTTTACAACGCCTCGCTAAAGTCTAAGTCTACAGATCCTTATTTATTAGCTTCAGATTATAGAAATTTGGGGAATATGTATTTTAAAAATACCGATTATTCAACAGCAGCTAAGTATTACGACAGTACATTAGTGAAACTCGATATTAAAACCAGAGAATACATTCGTATAAAAAAAGTTAGAAAAGATTTAGATGAAGTCATTGCATTTGAATTAATCGCAAAACGGAATGACAGCATTTTGAATGTGGTTTCAATGTCAGAACCCGATAGAATTTTATACTTTGAAGATTATATTGCAAAACTAAAAAAGTCTGAAGAAGCTAAAAAAATCTTGGAAGAAGAGCAAAAAGATAAACTTGCAAACATTGACAGAAACAATTTAACCACCTCAGATGATCCCGCTGCTATCACTAAAAAGCCCGGAAGCCTTGCAAAAAAACCATCATTTGCTCCGCCTACTGGTAATGGCATTTCAGGAAAAGATGCTTCAAATGTTTTCTATTTCTATAGCCCTTCAACAGTAGCTTTTGGGAAAATAGAATTTAAGAAAAAATATGGGAACAGGGCTTTAAATGGCAATTGGAGAGCAGCAGCAAATAAAACTGACGCAGGTATTGACGATTCAATTACGGACAATAACGCAGCGCTTGATGATGACGCTGCAGATGTGGTAGTAGAAGAAAAATACACGCCAATTTATTACATCAATCAACTTCCAACGGGAAAAGAAACGTTAGACAATATAGCCAAAGAGAGGAATTTTGCGTACTACCAACTTGGAATCATTTACAAGGAAAAATTCAAGGAATACGAATTGGCTAGCAAAAAACTAGAGCAATTATTACTGAATAATCCAGAAGAAAAAATGGTGCTCCCTACGATGTATAATTTATATAAAATTTATCAAATCACCGATAGCGCCAAAGCGGCAGCTATGAAAAATCGAATTTCTAGCCAATATCCAAATTCTCGATATGCACAAATCATTAACAATGTAAACACTAACGCTGTTCCCTCAATAGAAACCCCAGAGGATGTGTATGATAAATGGTTTAAATTGTATCAAGAAGAGCAATTTACTGAGGTCTTGGCAAAAATGGACGACTTAATTATTCAATATACAGGAGATGAGATTGTACCAAAATTTGATTTGCTAAAAGCAAACACTATTGGAAAACTAAGAGGATTAGAAGCTTATAAAAGCGCTATGCAATTCGTTACTGACAATTATCCATTAAGCGAAGAAGGGAAAAATGCTCAAGAGATTTTGACAACACAAATCCCTTTATTGGAAAAAATGAATTTTACGATAACCGATACAAAAAATTGGAAAATACTCTACAAAGTGGGTAAATCAGATGATAAAAACACAAAAGTATTGACAGACAAAATCAAGAAATTCAACACCAACGAAAATTATCAGAAACTGACCTATTCGATTGATATTTATACAGAAAAAGAAAACTTCATAGTAATTACGGGTATGAAATCAGAAGCTTATGCTAAAAGTGTAGCTGCAATACTAGAAGAGGATAAAAAATATAAAATTACAGAACCAGCAATTGTAATTTCTAATGAAAACTATACAGTAGTTCAAATTAAGAAAAATCTAGCCGAATATTTGGCTCTGCAAAAAACAGTCGATGTTCCTGCTCAACCTATCCTTTCGGACCCACTAGTTTCTGAACCTGCCGGGGATACTATTCTGAGTGCAGATGATGATCAAGGTCCAAATCAAGTAGCTCCAACAACAAATAAACCAGATCAACCTCTAACTAAAGACGCTGAGACAAAACTTCCAGGAGGAATTCCAGACGAGGACGACCCAAAAAAACCAAATCCGACTTCAACTCCAAAGCAGTAAATTATGTTTGATAAAAAAACAAAATCATATACCGAACTACTTGGGAAAACAAATAGAATTGTTGAAGGAACAACAATTAAAGGAGATATTATTTCCCAAGCCGACTTTAGATTAGACGGGGAATTAATAGGCAATTTTCAATCGAAAGGGAAAATAGTCATTGGACCAGCAGGAATTGTAACAGGAGATATTATTTGCAAAAATGCTGATATTGAAGGAAAATTTAAAGGCAAAATTCAAGTGTTGGAAATACTGAACGTAAAACACAAATCAATTATACACGGTGAAGTAATTTGCGGAAAACTATCTGTTGAACCTGGTGCAGATTTCAGCGCTTCTTGTACAATGAAAACCAATCTCAAAAACACGATTGCAAATGACGGACATCAAAGACCCGAAGAAGCAAACCAACAATAAGTGGCTCGCTCTTATTAATATTCCCATACAAATGGGAGCAATCATATTCTTGTTTGCCTATTTTGGAAACTGGCTCGACGAGAAATACCCCAATACCCATAATGTATATGTCAAAATTTTAACCTTGGTTGGTGTTGCTATTGCTTTTTACAACATCAACAGACAACTTAAAGAGATTAATAAATCGTAATAAATCAGATGAATTTTAAAAAATTTCAACCTATTCTCGAGGTTTTAATCCTTTCGTCTTTCGTTTATTTAATGCACAAACTAGTTTTTTTTCTGAACGACGACAATCCAAAGTTACAGGGCTTTAAATTTTCAATAGAAACTATCTACGAATTTTTCTTTATTTGTTCCGTGATTATTGTTTTTATACTAATAAAAGTAAAAGAAAAGAATATTGATAATGTAGGCTATTCTTTTCTATTGGTTACTTGCGCAAAAATGGCCATCTCTTATGCTGTTTTGTCTCCCATACTACATTCCGGAAATCCAAATGTCAGTATCGAAAAACTCAATTTCTTCATCATTTTTGCTTTTTTTTTAACAATTGAAACCATTGTAACGGCCAGAATTTTAAACAATAAGCAATAAATTGTTATTAAAAAGACAATTCCTTGTTTTTTTTTATTTATTGCTTTTGGCATATTAATTTAAAATGTACCTTTGCACCCAATTTCAGAAACTAAAAATTAAGATAATTAACAGTTATGGTGATTTCAAACAAACCACTTCAATTTATAATAGCAATTTTAATAGCCTGTCTTCCACTATTTGGTTTTGCAAATAACCCTTCGGAAAACACACCAGCCCAAACTGAAAAAGCCGGGGTTGCTCCAGAAGCAGTAGAAGAAACTTCTGAAATTAAAGAACAAATAAAAGAAGTAATTAATCACCACGTTCTTGATGGTCACGAATTCTCTCTTTTTTCAGATTCAGAAACTGGAGCACATTACGGATTTCCATTGCCAATCATTCTTTGGGACAACGGAGTTCACATTTTTTCTTCTGATAAATTTAATCATGGAGAAGCCGTTGCCGAATCTAACGGAAATTTCTACAAATTACACCACGAAAAAATATACAAAACCGATGCAGTCGGGACTTTAACAGAAGAGCACGGACATCCAACAAATGCAAAACCTATAGACCTTTCTATTACAAAAGGAGTTTTGACCATAATGGTTGTGGCTTTGTTAATGTTTTTATTGTTTACCAGCCTAGCAAAATCGTACGCTAAAAACGGAGGTATTTCTTCAGGTTTCGGAAGGCTTTTCGAACCAATTGTATTGTATATTCGTGACGAAATCGCGATTCCAAACATTGGGGAAAAGCACTATAAAAAATATATGAGTTATTTATTGACCATCTTTTTCTTTGTATGGTTCTTGAATATCTTTGGTTTGACTCCACTAGGAATCAACGTTACCGGAAATATCGCCATCACTTTTGGATTGGCAGTAATCACATTTATTATCACAAACCTTACAGCTAATAAAAATTATTGGGGACACATTTTCTGGATGCCAGGCGTGCCAACTCCAATGAAGATTATTTTGGCGCCTATAGAATTGTTAGGAGTTTTCATCAAACCTTTTGCATTAATGATACGTTTGTACGCGAATATATTTGCGGGTCACATTGTATTAATGAGTTTAATTGGATTAATATTTATTTTCAAAAGTTGGTTGGGAAGTAGCTTGTCATTTATGTTGTCATTTGCTATTTCAATCATCGAAATATTAGTTGCCTTGTTGCAAGCGTATATCTTTACGATGCTTTCTGCTTTGTACTTTGGTTCAGCAGTAGAAGAACATCATCATGAAGAGGCGCACTAAAATTTAGATTTCAGATTTCAGATTTCAGATTTTCACGAATCTAAACTCTAAACTCTAAACTCTAAAATCAAAAAGAATGTTTAATTTTTAATACATATTTTTATGGAAATTCCTAAAATCGTTGGAGCAGGATTAGTTGTTATTGGAGCGGGTATTGGTATTGGTAGAATCGGTGGTTCTGCAATGGACGCAATCGCTCGTCAACCAGAAGCTACTGGAAAAATTCAAACAGCCATGCTTATTGCAGCTGCGCTTATTGAAGGTATTGGATTTGCAGCTTTATTCGCTGTATAATTCTTCAAAACAAAAAGCTGTAACGGTTGGTTGCAGCTTTTGTTTTTAATTAAATTAAAAAGAATACAATTAAAGATATACTATGGAAAAGTTAATAAATGATTTTTCGTTTGGATTATTTATCTGGCAAACGATAATTTTTGTGGGATTGATTTTCCTATTGAAAAAATTTGCTTGGAAACCTATTTTGGATGCCGTTAACGAAAGAGAAGAAGGTATAAAAAACGCCTTACTTTCTGCCGATAACGCCAGAAAAGAAATGCAAAATCTTCAATCTGACAATCAACGTATTTTACAGGAAGCAAGAATGGAACGTGATGCTTTATTGAAAGATGCACGTGAAATGAAAGACAAAATGGTTGCTGATGCTAAAAATGAAGCGCAAGCTCAAGGTCTAAAAATGATCGAACAAGCGAAAGCTGCAATCGAAAGTGAAAAAAATGCGGCTTTGGCAGAATTGAAACTACAAGTTTCTACCTTGTCTATTGAAATTGCTGAGAAATTATTAAAAGATGAATTGTCTAACAAAGAAGCTCAAGTAAAATTGGTGGAAAAAATGTTAGGCGACGCTAAATTAAACTAATATGTCAAGTACAAGAGCAGCAATTCGCTATGCCAAAGCCATTTTAGAAATAGCCGACTCGAAAAAAGTCGCTTCTGAAGTGAATGCTGATATGACATTGATTGTATCAACAATAAGATCGAATGCAGAATTGAGTTTATTCATTCAAAATCCGCTTATTGTAACGGAGACCAAAAAGGATGTTGTTTCTGAAGTCTTTGCTTCTGTTAATGCAGTAACCAAAAGTCTTTTCCATTTGTTATTAGAAAACAAAAGATTCGAAATCTTGGATAGCATTGCGGACGAATACAACAAATTGTTTGATGTTATGAATGGTGTTGAAGTAGCTAAAGTTACTACAGCAGTTCCTATGGATGCAGCACTAGAGGCGAAAGTTTCGGCTAAAATAGCAAGTATTTCATCAAGCAAAAAAATCACGATTGAAAACACAGTAGATCCATCTATCATCGGAGGATTTATTTTAAGAATAGGCGACAAGCAATACAACGCTTCCATTGCCGACAGATTACAACTATTAAAAAGAGAATTAAGTAACTAGTTATTTATAAATAATTATGGCGGAAATTAAACCTGCTGAGATTTCAGCAATATTAAGAAAGCAAGTAGAAGGTTTTGAATCTGGTGCTACACTAGAAGAAGTGGGTTCTGTACTTCAAGTTGGAGATGGAATTGCTCGTGTTTACGGACTTTCTAATGTTCAATACGGTGAACTTGTAGAATTTGACAATGGTCTTGAGGCGATTGTATTGAATTTGGAAGAAGACAATGTGGGTGTAGTACTTTTAGGACCATCAACTGGAATCAAGGAAGGTTCAACTGTAAAAAGAACACAACGTATAGCCTCTCTTAAAACAGGAGAAGGAATGGTAGGTCGTGTAGTAAACACTCTTGGTTTTCCAATAGATGGAAAAGGCCCAATTACAGGTGAATTATTTGAAATGCCTTTAGAAAGAAAAGCTCCTGGAGTTATCTTCCGTCAGCCAGTTACTGAACCATTACAAACCGGTATCAAAGCAGTAGATGCTATGATTCCAGTAGGTCGTGGACAACGTGAGCTAGTTATTGGTGACCGTCAAACAGGTAAATCTACCGTTTGTTTGGATACTATTTTGAATCAAAAAGAATTTTATGATGCAGGGAATCCTGTATTTTGTATCTATGTTGCCATTGGACAAAAAGCGTCAACGGTAGCAGGAATAGCAAAAATGTTAGAAGAAAAAGGTGCGATGGCTTATACAGTTATTGTTGCAGCTAATGCTTCAGATCCAGCTCCAATGCAAGTATATGCTGCTATGGCAGGTGCTGCAATTGGTGAATATTTTAGAGATTCAGGTCGTCCAGCTTTGATTGTTTATGATGATTTATCAAAACAAGCTGTAGCGTATCGTGAGGTTTCTCTTTTGTTGAGAAGACCACCGGGACGAGAAGCTTATCCTGGAGACGTTTTTTACTTGCACTCTCGTTTATTAGAAAGAGCGTGTAAAGTAATTGCTGATGATGATATTGCTAAAAATATGAATGATTTACCAGACACTTTAAAAGGTATCGTTAAAGGTGGAGGTTCATTGACCGCTTTGCCAATCATCGAAACTCAAGCTGGTGACGTTTCTGCTTATATACCAACTAACGTAATTTCGATTACTGATGGTCAGATTTTCTTAGATGGAGATTTGTTTAATTCAGGGGTTCGTCCAGCGATTAACGTAGGTATTTCTGTATCACGTGTTGGAGGTAATGCCCAGATTAAATCTATGAAAAAAGTAGCAGGTACATTAAAATTAGACCAAGCACAATATCGTGAATTAGAAGCGTTTGCTAAATTTGGTTCTGATTTGGATGCTGTTACGTTAAACGTAATTGAAAAAGGAAAAAGAAACGTGGAGATTTTGAAACAAAATCTAAACGACCCTTATACTGTTGAAAACCAAACTGCTATTATCTATGCAGGTTCTAAAAACTTGTTGCGTAATGTCCCAGTGAATAAAGTAAAAGAATTCGAAAAGGATTACTTGGATTACTTGAACAACAAAAACAGAGCTACGCTTGATGCATTGAAAGCAGGTAAACTAACTGACGAAATTACGGATGTATTGGAGTCAGCAGCTAAAGAAATTTCAGCGAAATATAACTAATTAGGTTCTAGGTCTTGGGTGTTAGGTTCTAGATATTTCTGAACCCAACACCTAAAACCCAATACCCAATACCCATAATAAAATGGCAAATTTAAAGGAAATCCGTAATAGAATTACTTCCGTTTCGTCGACGATGCAGATTACTGCTGCGATGAAAATGGTTTCTGCAGCAAAGCTAAAGAAGGCGCAAGATGCCATAACGGCGATGCGACCTTATGCCGAAAAATTAACGGAATTATTGCAAAATCTTTCAGCAACTCTTGACGGAGATGTGGGAGAAGAATTCACAAAACAACCTGAGGTTAAAAAAGTATTGGTTGTAGCCATTACATCAAACAGAGGTTTGTGCGGTGCTTTTAACACCAATATAATAAAAGAAGTTAAAAGCCGTGCCGATTTTTATAGAGGAAAACAAGTAGATGTTTTTGCCATTGGTAAAAAAGGAAACGACATTTTGACTAAAACGCTTACTGTTATTGACAATCAAAGTCACGTTTTTGACGCATTGACTTTTGACAATGTAACTGTAATTGCGGAAATGTTGACACAGAAATTTGTTTCTGGGGATTATGATAAAATAGAATTGGTGTACAACCAATTTAAAAATGCCGCAACTCAAATCGTTCAAGTAGAACAATTTTTGCCATTGGCACCCTTAAAATCTGATACACCGACTTCAACTGGTGATTATATTTTTGAACCATCCAAAGAAGAAATTGTATTGACTTTGATACCAAAATCATTGAAAACACAATTGTACAAAGGAATTAGAGATTCATTCGCTTCTGAACACGGAGCGCGTATGACCGCCATGCATAAAGCAACAGACAACGCCACCGAGTTGAGAGATCAATTGAAATTGACTTACAACAAAGCGCGTCAAGCGGCTATTACTAATGAGATCTTGGAGATTGTTGGTGGAGCAGAAGCTTTAAAAGGATAGGAAATACGCAGTTTTTCAAATCTTCAATAATGCGAAGCTTTGAAAGGATAAGAAAAAATTATCAAATTAGAATAGAAAGCCAGCAAATTTTGTTGGCTTTTTTGTATTTTATTCAAAAGAGTAATCCCAATTGATTAAATTTGTTTTTTAAAATCAATAAAGATGGCAATAATTACTAATTTTTCGGATTTAGATTTGACCAAAACCTATAGTTATGCAGACTATTTGAAATGGCAATTTCAGGAACGTGTGGAATTGATAAAAGGGTTTATTCTAAAAATGAGTCCTGCGCCGAGTATGGTACATCAAAGAATATCAAGTAATTTAACGGGGTGTTTTTATGAAAATTTAAAACGAAAACCTTGTAATGTTTTCCAAGCTCCTTTTGATGTTCGCTTGCCAATACCCTCAGCCAAAAAAGATTCCACAGTGGTGCAGCCCGATTTGTGTATTATATGTGACGAAAGCAAACTAGATGCAAGAGGCTGTAACGGAACGCCCGATTTAATGGTCGAAATTATATCGACAAATAATAGCAAACACGATGTGCATACCAAGTTTAATTTATACCAAGAGGCCGGTGTGAAAGAATATTGGATAATAGAACCGAATGATAAAATAATACTGGTTTATACTTTAGTGAATAACGAATTTATAGGGTTGAAACCGCAGGTAGAAGGCGAAAAGATTAAAAGTCCCTTTTTTCCGGAATTGGACATGGCTATTGAAGATATTTTTTATAAGGTGTAAGGATAGACAATAATATAAGAGTCTCGCAAACGTGGGACTTTTTTTTTGACCCAATATTGGAGCGCTATTCTTCGCCATCCTAAAATGGATTAGGTATTTTTACAAACCAACTTCCGAAAGGAGTTCCGACATTTTTATGCCTAAGACGGTACAAATTTTTGAGAAAATGGCGATGGAGAAGGTATTGCAATAGGTTATAATGACAACAATGCTCCAGTTTACGTAGTTTATGATTTAGGCCCAGCAAATGCTTTTTGGACTAATTTGTATATGCATGGTTCTACTAATAATTACATACCAAATCAGTGGTATTTCGTTACATTGGTTAAGTCTAATCTTGTATATAGCATATATATTGATGGCGTTTTGGAACATAGTTATACAAATTCAGCAGCAGCTAATTATAATTATGATGTGCAATTTAGATTAAGTGGATTTGGCTCTGATGTTCAAACTTTTGCTGGCGATATTGACGACTTTGGATTGTGGAATAGAGCATTAACGAGTATTGAAATCACAAATTTATACAATTCTACAAGTACAAATGAATGTTTGACAATGGTAATAAACACTAGTGTTTTAAGCACTAATCCTGTAACTTATACCAGTTCTGTCAGCATATATCCCAATCCCGCTAACGATCAAATCACCATTGATTGTGGCAATCTGGCCAACGTATCGGTTTGGAGTATCAAAATTACTAATATGCTGGGTCAAGAAGTATTTAGCCAATCCATGAACACCCAACAATATGTGGTGCCATTGAACACTTGGTCGGGACAAGGCATGTATTTTGTAAAAATTATCAACGCCCAGAACGAGGTGGTCAACATTAAGAAAATAATATTACAATAATTAAATGGCATTATTCCTTTGAGTCCCGCAACCGCGGGACTTTTTTTTATTTCAAAACTCTTAATTTTACACAAAATTAAACTTAGGGTAAGATAAACACTTAATTATTGTTTTAGTAACAATTAATTAACTCAGAGGGCATTTGAGATAAATTTGTTAATCTAACATTAACATTGAAAAGCGTTATTCACAGTACTTTTGCCCTGAATTTTAAGCACATTATAATTAAAAATATTTCAATGAAATTATCACACCTTATCGTATTTTTATTTTTTGTTACTTCTGTCTTTTGTCAAGATAATAAAGGAGCAGAATCAGTCGATAATTATGTAGCAGATGCTACAAAAACAAATATTACAATAAAAAAGAGCGCAGACGAAAATTCAATTATTACAGGAACTGTCGTTGAGGAAGCTACCGGTAAACCATTAGCTGGAGTTCTTGTTGCTATAATAGGAACAAAACTGTCCACCCTTACAGATGCTCAAGGAAAGTTTAGCTTCAGAAAAATGGAAGCGGGGCAATATATGTTGGAGTTTTCTTTATTTTCTTTTTCAACTAAAGTCGTTGAGGAGGTCGTGGTTATAGATAAGGAAGCGACTATATTGAATGTTTCTATGTCTGAATTAAGCGGTGTTCTTGATGAAGTAGTCATCAAAACAGTAAAAGCAAAAACAGAATCAGTGCAATCGCTTTTGACAATGCAAAAAAATAGCATCAGAGTTTCTGACGGGATTTCGGCTGAAAGCATTAAAAGAACACCAGACAGAACAACTTCAGATGTTTTGAAAAGAATTAGTGGTACTAGTATTCAAGACAATAAATTTGTAATTGTTCGTGGATTAAATGACCGTTACAATACGACTTATTTAAATGGATCTCCGCTTCCAAGCACCGAACCAGATAAAAAGGCTTTTTCATTTGATATTTTTCCGGCCAATATGCTCGATAATTTGGTTATTAACAAAACAGCTTCGCCTGATTTACCAGGAGAATTTGCAGGAGGTATCATTGAAATAAATACAAAATCAACACCAGATAAAAATTTTCAATCCATTACGGTAGGGGTTGGATACAATACGATTACTACCAACCAAACTAAATTTCAAGCAAACGATATTAAGACAGGATTGCCGTCTTATTTCCCTAATTCAGCTGATTTTACTTTTATACAAGGTACGGCCCCAAATAGTGTGAAATCTGAAAGTGGTATTTTGCAAATTGACGCATTGTCAAAGAGATATCAAACCGATTGGACTGTGGATAAAGGAAAATTTGACCCAAACAACAGTTTTCAGTTTACTTTTGGTCGCTATTTTAAATTTAATGAAAATAAAAGTTTGGGTTTATTAGCTTCTGCAACAAACAATGTAACTAATGTTTTTAGTGAAGGTAGTATTAAAGAATATGAAACCGCTGGAGATCTAAGAAAAAGTTTCAATAGTGATAATTATCGGAAACAAAAACTGACAGGTGCTATCCTGAATCTTTCTTTGAAATTAAACACCAACAACAGGATTAGTTTTAAAAATTTATATAGTGTTACCTCTGAAAGTAGATATACCGATAGATTAGGAACCAAAGATATACAAGAGCTAGAGCCTTTAATGTCCAGTTCTACAAACAGATTATTTACTCAAAATAAAATTTATACGGGACAATTTATAGGAGAACATTTCTTGCCTGAAAGTAAAATTAAATTGGGATGGGTTGGGTCTTACAGTAATGTGCAACGAGAAATACCTTCAGAAAGAAGAAATACGTATGAGTACTTTCAATATCAAGATGGAACTCAATCCGTGCCAACAGCAAATTTTGTTGAAGGCGCAGTAGGTATCGATTATCCAGGGTCTATTTTTACATCTGATAATAGCGAAAACATTTTTAGCTCCAAAATAGATATCAGTAAAAAAATGGAATTTTCGGATAATTTTTCTGCGGATATAAAAATAGGTGGAATTACTCAATTCCGTAATAGAAAATTTCAAGCCAGACAATTAGGCTATGTGCCATTTAATGGTAGAGTGAACGGGATAAATTGGGGGCAAGCTAATGAAACTTTCTATAGCCCGATAGCAACTTTACCTGATGCTACTATATTCAATTCCGCAAATATGGGAATTTTGTCAACATCACCTAATAGTAGTGGTTTGACTCTTTTTGAAGGTACCAAAGGAAGTGATGCTTATGATGCAGAAGCTAATTTAGACGCTGGTTATTTGATGATTGACAATATTTTCAATAAATGGCGAATAATTTGGGGAGCTCGTATCGAAAATTATTCACAGCATCTGAATTCTAAATCAGATAAAAATGTGCCTGTAGTTGTTGATGATACACAATTAGACATATTGCCTTCTGTAAACTTAATTTATAGCCTGAACAAAAAACAAAATTTGAGATTGAGCGGTTCTAAAACATTGAATAGACCCGAATTTAGAGAATTAGCCCCTTTCTTGTTCTATGATTTTGATACTAGGTTTAGTACTGAAGGAACCCCAACCTTGAAAATCACAGAAATTTATAATGCAGATTTACGGTATGAGTTTTTCCTCGGAAAAGGACAATTGTTCTCAGTATCTACTTTTTATAAAAATTTTAAAAACCCAATTGAAATACAAGCTAAAGCTAACAATTCAAATAAATATGAAAATGCTAAGGCTGGAACCAATTATGGTATAGAATTAGAGTTTAGACTTTTATTAAGTACTTTTTTTGGAGCTAAGGAAAACAAATTTTTAGATGATTTGACTCTTTATTCCAATTTAGCAGTAATCCGTTCTGAAGTAGACATTTCAAACCTCACTCCTACAGCAGTTGCGACTCCGTTGCAAGGGCAATCGCCTTATGTGTTTAATGCAGGATTACAATATATAAACAAAGAGTTGGGATGGTCATTTGCTGCCAATACGAACAGAGTTGGTAATAGAATTACGATTCACGGAAACCAGTCTACCGGAAACACTGCTCCTGCCTATTGGGAAAAGGCAAGAACATTTTTAGATTTTCAGATAGCAAAAAGTTTTTTGAAAAACAAAATTGAATTAAAATTGAACGTTCAAAATGTATTGGCACAAGATTTAGTTTTTTACCAAAACAACAACTTACCGGGAGCCGCAGAAATAAAAGGATTCGATGCCTTTGTAAATAAAGTATTTACGGGTGATTCTCAAAACAAGAATGGATTTGATTCAAAAGTTGATGATGAAATTAGTAGAAATACTTTTGGACGAACGTTTTCATTTTCTATGACCTACAACTTCTAAGTAGATAAATAATTTTTTATATAAGAGCCTGTTTTTAAACAGTCTATTAATGTTTATATAACACAATAGTATTGTTTACATAACTTTTAGTTTACTTAAAATTTACCTTCTGATCTTAATTTTACCAAGAATTTAAAAAATACACAAAATGAAAAAATTTTATTTAATTTCGATAGCATTACAAGTAGGTTTTACTGGTTTTGCTCAATTTACTGCAACAACTTACAGAGGTGCATTTGCTCCGGCACCTGAAGCAATGTGGACGGACACTTGGACAGAATTTGACCCACAAAACAAAGTATATCCAACACCAACAGTAACTATTTCGACTTCAATTACTGCTAATACTACTTGGACAGCAGGAAATACTTATGCTTTAGGAGGAGAAATTTACGTAAAAAACAATGCTATACTTACTATTGAACCAGGGGTTGTTATCGCTAGTAATGTAGCAGGAGCAGGTTTGTTTATTACCAAAGGGGCTAAACTTATAGCCGAAGGAACAGTTAGCAGTCCAATTGTATTTACATCTGGAAATTCAGTAGGAAATAGAGCCAGAGGAAACTGGGGAGGCGTTATTTTATTAGGTAAAGGTTCTTACAACATCAATGGTGGTTTCAATTACATTGAAGGAATTACTCAATCAGTTGATACACAATTTGGTGGAATTACAACTCCAGACGATAATGACAATTCAGGTTCTTTGAAATATGTGAGAATAGAATATGCAGGGTACACTTATGGTGCTGCAGGAAGTAATACAGAGATCAATGGATTGACAATGGGCGCAGTAGGAAGAGGGACAAAAATTGACTATGTTCAAGTTTCTTACGCTAATGATGATTCATTCGAATGGTTTGGTGGAGCAGTAAATTGTTCGCACCTTGTAGCTTTCAACGGTCTTGATGATGATTTTGATACTGATAATGGTTTTAGTGGTAAAGTTCAATTCTGTCTAGCTATCAAGCAGCCTTCAGCGGCGGACTCTTCAGATTCTAATTGTTTCGAGTCAGATAACAACTCGACAAGTGATCCAGTGTCGCCATACACAAGTGCTATTTTTTCAAACTGTACTTTGGTAGGACCTACTTACAGAGCAACATTGCCAAGTGGAGGTACTTTAGCGCTTAAACATAGAAGAGGAGTTCATTTAAGAAGAAACACACAACTTCAAATTTGGAATTCTATTTTTATGGATTTTCTTGACGGAGTAGTAGTTGATGGAGTTACAACAACAACAAATGCTTTAAACGGTACATTGAAATTTAAAAACAATATTATTGCTGGTACAACTGCATTAAAAGTAGCTGTGAAAGTGGAAGCTACTCCTACTGCTTTAGATATTGCGACTTGGTTTACTTCAAATAACAACACAAGCCAACCTGCAAGTGCTTTATTATTAACATTGCCATACAATGAATTAATTGGAAATCAATATACAGGATTAGATTACAGACCGGCTGTAGGCTCAATTGCTTTATCTGGTGCTGATTTTTCAACTCTAGGAAACGAGAATTTTATTGCAAGCTCAGAGTTTTCTTTAAATGTTTATCCAAATCCATCTTCATCTAGTTTCAAACTAAATTATTTCTCTTCTAGTAATGAAGATGTAAAAATAACTTCGTATGACCTTACAGGTAAAATGATTCAATCTCTTAATGTTAAATACGAGAACATCAACAACCAAGAAATCGGTAACAATTATACTCGGGGTGTTTATTTAGTAAACATTATGCAAGGTAAGATCAGCAAATCGGTTAGAGTGATCAAAAATTAATAAAAGCTTGCAATAAGTTTGATGAGTCCCCGCTTTGGCGAGGGCACTGAAAAAGTCTTTTTTCGAAAAAACAATAAAAAAAGGAGTAGAGAACGAAGTTTCTTTGCTCCTTTTTTCTTATATTTAGCTTTAATTATAAGGTTTTTTAAATGGTAGT
>CAMDGJ010000034.1 GCA_945897545.1 Flavobacterium psychrophilum | reverse complement strand
GATTAAACGCAAATGTTTCTCTCTCTAAAGGGTTTACTAATACCGTTTTGTATGACGCCAAATCACTTAGAATAACCCCTAGAGTATTTACTACTTATGAATATGGGGAATTATTAATTGTATCTCCTTCATATAATTTTACCTTTGATGAAACTAATTATTCAAACTCTGGAATAAAAGCAAGTTCTACAATAGTTCATAGAGCCAATCTACAAGTCACAAATTATTGGCCTACAAATTGGATTTTCGGAAATGATTTTGGCTACACTTATAATTCAAATTTAGCTCCAGGATTCAAAAAAGACTTTTTTCTCTGGAATACAAGCCTTTCCTATACCTTTTTAGAAAAAAGATTAATGGCAAAACTAAAAGTGTATGATGTTTTAGACCAAAATCAAAGTAATGGTAGAAACATTTCGGCAACATCGATTAGGGATGAAGAAAATATTGTTTTGAAAAGATATGCGATGTTTTCATTAACCTACAAAATGGATCAGTTTGGTGGAGTTAAAGAAAAACCAACTCAAGGTGAAGGAAGAGGTGACCGAGAAGGCGGTCGAGGACGAGACGGAGGGGATAGACGATACAGAGGAAATGATTAGAACCAATAAAATGTAGTTAATTTTTTTTTAAAATATAAAAAAGCTAGAAGGCTAAAATAGTAATTTTTCTTATTAAACCATTTATCAATTTCAAAGTCTAAAATTTATAACTTTAAAAAACATACATAATGAAAAAATTAATTATTGCAGCGCTACTTTTAGTTGGCGTTTCTAATTTTGCACAAGAGGCAAATACGCCTAATATCAAAAAGGATAAAGGTTCAAAGGAAATGAAATCTCCAGAACAAAAAAACGAGGCTTTGTTAACTAAAATGACAACTGAATTAAATTTGGATGCCAGTCAACAAGCTCAAATTAAACCAATTATTGCAGAACAAAGTGTAAAAAGGGAAGCGATGAGAGCCCAACAAAAAGCCAATAAAGAAAATAATGTTGTGCCTAGTGATGCCGATAAAAAAGCAATGAGAAAAACACGTATGGAAGATAAAGAGGCAACAGACAATAAGATTAAAGCGATATTGACTCCAGATCAATTTGTTAAATATCAAGCTATGCAGGAAGAAGAAAAAGCTAAAATGAAAGAGCAAAACAAGCAATAGTAACAATAATAATAAGACCTTTTTTAATTTTGCTAAAAAGTCCCAACTTATATAATTAAGGAGGGACTTTTTTTATTAGTAAATCTAAATCATATTTAGAAGTAAAATAAATTTAATTATTATAGTGCATATCTCAAAGAGATTCCATACGTTCTTTGATCTCCTAGCACACCAGCATAATGTCCTGAATTACCACCCGCAGGCAATAATTGTTCGTAATAATCTTTGTTCAAAAGGTTCCGTCCCCAAATGTGAACTGATAAACCATCTGCTACACGAAAGCCAAGACGACCATTAAATATGGCGTAACCTGGAACAACCAAATATTTTGAAGCAGATGGACTTGATGAAAATTCAGAACGAGCATAACCATCTAATGCTACAAAAAACTTACCTATATTTCCGAAGAATTTAGCATTTTTAGTATATTCACCTCCAAGGCTTCCTGACCATTTAGAAACTCCTGGTAAATCAGTTCCAGAAACATCTTTGAACGACACTGCAGATCCTGTTTCTTCAATTGGAAGTGGTGCATTTGTGAATTTAACATACTTTCCGTCAGTATACGTTGCCGCAGCGTTAAAGCTAAAGTGTTTGTTAAGTACAAAACTAGCATCTAGTTCTGCGCCTTTTACATTTACTTTATCTGCATTGGCAAGATACCCACGATTTACCCCTAATTCAGCTGCTTGAACATTGGTTTGAAAATCTTTAATGTCTGTATTATAGAAAGTAAAGTTTAATATAGAATTTTTATAAGGAGAAGTTTTTACTCCAAATTCATAATGGTTAACGTCCTCAGGCTTAATTACGGCAAGGTCAAGAGCTGGTTGTCCAGCAATTGTTGGAAGACCTGCCACATTCACACCGACTGGTTTGTAACTTTTTGCATAAGTAGCATAGGCATTGATTCTGTCGGATGCCTTGTAGGACACTGTTAAATTCCCTGAAAAGTCAGTGTCATCAGTGCTTGAAGTAAATGCTTGATCTGTATAAACCAATTTTTTCAAAGCAAGTAATGCAGGGTCGGTAGTTTGAAGACCACCGTAAGTTTTACGGTCATAATCGGCATCTTTTTTATCATAATTGTATCTTAAACCTGGCAATACGTGCAAACGATCTGTTATTGCCCAGTCCAATTGTCCGAAAACTGCCGCACTGGTTGAATGGATTTTAGCATTGGTTTTTATTCCGTATCCTTCAAAAAGACCTGGAGTTTTCCATAATGCCGTGTTGGTAGTACTTTGAGAAAATCTCCATTGTGCATTTCCTGATTCCTCTATACCTTTAGTTTTTGATGTTTGATCAATAAAAAACACACCCACAACACCATTAATTTTTGAAGTTAGTTTACCAGCATAACGAACTTCTTGTGTTACTTGTGTCTGTCTTGATGGATTTTGTGATTTGGCAAGCACTTGCAAACCAGTAAAATCTCTGTCATTGGATGGATCCCAAGTCCAAAAGCGCCAAGCTGTGGTTGAGGTAAGTGTTCCACCACCAATTTTTGTGTCAATATTTAAAGAGGCTCCACCTAAATCTTGTCCAGAACGCCAAGGAGTGTCGTGGTCAATTTTACGGTCAAAAGCATTCAAGCTTGGAAGTTGGTAATTCAAATCGGCAATAATGGCATTAAATTGGCGGTAAGCTGCTCTTTTTGTTGGAGCAACACCAGCAACTACTTGTGCATATCCATCATTATGTTGAGTGGTAATGTCTGCCGCCAATGTAATATTTGTGTTTTCAGACGGAAAATAAAGCAATTGCCCTCTAATTCCTTGATTGTTTAAGGTGTTTGTAGGTTTCCCAGTTGCAATATTTTCAATAATACCATCACGTTGCGTTCCGGAAAATGATAATCTACCAGCAATTTTTGAACTTAAAGCTCCGGTAACTGATGCCTTGGCCTGCAAGTAAGCATAATTTCCATAACTCACTTCAAAGTTGGCACCTGATGTAAAGCTGGCTTTACGGCTAGTAATATTAAAAGCGCCCGAAGTAGTGTTTTTGCCGAACAACGAACCTTGCGGGCCACGTAATACCTCAATTCGCTCCACATCTATAAAATCTAGAGTGGTTGCCGCTGGACGTGCATAGTAAACGCCGTCAACATAGAAACCAACACCTGGATCGATACCATCATTGGTAAGTCCGAATGGTGAACCTAGGCCACGAATGTTAATTCCAGTATTTCTTGGGTTTGACGAATACAATTGAACCGATGGTACTAGTTCTTTGATGCGATTCACATTGAAAGCGCCAGCTTGTTCAGCTTGTTTTCCAGTTACTACCGACACAGCAATGGGAATGTCTTGTACTTTTTCTATTCTACGTCTTGATGTAACAACTACCTCAGACAACACTTTTTCCTCTCCAGTAGAAATAGTTATTAGTAAAGGCTTTACATTAGTAGGTAGTTCACTTATTTTAAGTTCTTTTGTGTTATAACCTCCGTATTGTACAATAATTGTAAATGGTAATGCTTTGGCTTGTATAGCAAATTTTCCATTAACATCTGAAGTTGTATTATTGGTGGTTCCTTTTATAATTATATTTACACCTTCTATAGGTGTATTATCATCGTTTTTAACTTCCCCCTCTAAAAGGTTTTGACTATAAGAAGTTGAGAAAATTAAAATTAAAATTAAGGTCGATATTGTTTTTGTATAGCTATTTTTCATTATTATATAAATTATATGTAAGTAGTAGAGTTTAAATTAAATTTTTTTTTAAAAAGCAACACATACACATCATTTGATAATTTTGTTTATTAATTTCTAAAAGTAAATTTTTTAATTTCTGGTCTTCTAAAAAAGCGAAATTGTTTTGTCTCGTTTTCATACGTTTTAATTTGTCTTGTTAATACTGAGTTAATTCTGCGGCAAATATATAATTAATTCTATAAAATTAGTAGAGTTAAATGAAAAAAAATTATTTTTTTGCCAATGAGGCTATCGTAATGCCCTCCATTGCGGCCAAAGTTTTTTCTCGAACAGCGATTAACCCCAGTCTTAATAGGCATTCCGACTCTGTTTTGCAATCGGAGCAAGGTTCGTAAAAATTTAGGGAAGCACAAGGTAAAAGAGCAATTGCACCATCAAATAATCGATGAATATCGGCCAATGTTATCGTATTTTGCGATTTGATGAGATAATATCCACCTAATTTTCCCTGTTTGCTGCTCACAAAATGTCCTCTCTTAAGTTCCAATAAAATTTGTTCCAAAAACTTTTTTGGAATATTGGCGCTTTCTGCAATGTCGATAGTTTTAGCAATGTGACCCTCTTCTTGCTGTGCTAAATATAGGAGTGCTTTAAGAGCATATTTGGTTTTGTGTGAAAGCATATATTATTTTTTCAACAAATTAAATAATTTATTTCAATAGTTATCTGTCGTCTGATTCTACCAACCTCCGCTGCTTCCTCCGCCAGAGAATCCTCCTCCACCGAAGCCTCCACCAAAGCCACCGCCAGATGAACCTCCACCAAAGCCACCACCGCCACTGTTTCGACCCAAACTACTTAAAATTATTATGTCAAGTAAACTTGGCCCACTTCCGGAATTCCCGGAATTTCCTCCACCGTCTTTTTTGTTTCTGGAAATAAGTGCAAGGATTACAAATACTATAATTATGATAGGTACTATAGGAAAATTTTTCTCTTTTTTTTGTTTGCGTTCGCCTTTGTATTTGCCTTTAAAAACATCAAAAAGCGCATCGGCACCTTTGTCTAAACCGTTGTAATAACTTCCAGCTTTAAATTCAGGTATGATAATGTTCCTGATTATTTCTCCTCCAATTCCAGCTGTTAATCGGTCTTCAAGGCCATAACCAGGATTGATTGCAATTTTTCTTTCGGCTTTTGCAACCAATATAACAACTCCATTATCGTCTTTGGCTGTGCCACCAATTCCCCAGGTTTGTCCCCATTTTGTGGCTAATTGACTTACGTCTTCACCTTTCAAGCTTTCGATAGTAATCACGACAATTTGAGTAGTGGTAGAATCGGAATATCGAATAAGTTTTTCTTCTAATTGTGTTTTCTCTTCTGCACTTAAAACATTAGCATAATCATAAACCGAAGTCTGAAAACTAGGTTTTTCAGGAATCGTAAACTGTGCGAAAGCAGGCAAAAAATTGAATAGGGCAAAAACCAAAAGGATATTCAAAATTCCTTTGTACTTCGTAATTTGTACTTCGTACTTCATAATTTATCCTTTAGATATTTCGTTTGATAATTCATTCGCGTCACTCTCGTGATAAGGAAAGTATTTCTGCAATTGTTCGCCGGCTCTTGTGATTCCATCGATTAGTCCTTGCTTGAAATTTCTAGTTTTAAATTGGGCTGCCATAACTTCTTTTGTACAGTCCCAAAAATCTACAGGAACAACTTCGTTAATGCCTTTGTCACCACATATCACAAATTTATGGTCATCTACGGCCAAGTAAATCAAAACCCCATTTTTGAGTTCAGTTGCATCCATTCCCAATTCGTGAAAAACTTCCAAAGCCCTGTCGAAAGGAACTTTGGAAGTTGTTTTTTCTATATGAACTCTAATCTCGCCAGAAGTTTCCTTTTCAGCCATACGAATAGCCTCAACAATTTCTTGTTCTTCTTCTTTGGTTAAAAAATCTTCAACTTTTGACATAATTTTTTTCTAAACTTAAGTTCACGAAGCTTTTCGAAGTTCATCAATAAAATAGTGATCTTTGTGACTTCTTTGTGAACTTTGTGGTTAAATCTTTTAGAATTTTACTTCAACAGGTTTTTCAGCACCTTCAACTGCCTGGAAATATGCTTTTTCTTTAAAGCCAAACAATCCTGCAAATATTGAATTTGGGAACGTTTTGATGTGAGTGTTGTAAGGTTTAACTGCTTCGTTAAAACGAGTTCTTGCTGTCAAAATTTGATTTTCCGTGCTAGCCAATTCATCTTGTAATTTCAAGAAGTTAGCATTTGCTTTCAAATCAGGATAACGTTCCACAGAAACCAATAATCTTGATAATGAAGACGAAACACCTGATTGTGCTGAATTAAACGCTGCTAATTGCTCCGGTGTAATATTCGTTGGATCAACTGTTACAGCAGTAGCTTTTGCTCTTGCTTCAATAACTGCAGTCAAAGTGCTTTTTTCAAAATCAGCTGCACCTTTTACTGTGTTTACTAAGTTGCCAATCAAATCATTTCTTCTTTGGTAAGAAGTGTTTACATTACCCCAAGCTTCGTTGATGGTTTGTTCGTAACCAACGGCTGTATTATTAATTCCTTTAACCCAGCCATAAATTCCGAAAATTACGATTACTACTACAATCCAAGGTAAAAATTTTTTAAAATCCATTTTTGTTTAAATTTAAAGTTTAATATTTAGTTTTCTGATTTAATTTATTGTTTTAATTCCCCCTTAGGGGGTTAGGGGGCTTCAAAGTTCATACTTAATATTCGTCAACTGTACTTTTATTGTTTCTAGTTTGCTGATAATATCAAATTTATCTAGAGTTTTCTTTTGTCCTTCTTTCAAATGTGTTCTCGCGCCTTCAAGAGTAAAGCCTCTTTCTTTAACCAAATGATAAATCAATTGCAAGTTTTTTACATCTTCGGGAGTAAACATCCTATTGCCTTTGGCATTTTTTTTTGGCTTGAGAATGTCAAATTCACTATCCCAAAAACGAATAAGCGAAGCATTGACATCAAAAGCCTTGGCCAATTCGCCAATGCTGTAATATCTTTTGTCAGGTTGTAATTCTATATGCATATCTGTTTTATTTTTTTCTAAACACTGTCAACTGAACACTTTTTTTTCTATCGGAACACTAATAACTGACCACTGACCACTTTCTTCTTTTTTATCCGACCACTGTAAACTGAACACTGAACACTTTTCCCGGTTAGTCAAACGATTGGTTTTCCTGATTCGCTAATTGTGCAATAGCAACATATTCCACCGCCGAAATATTTCCGTAATAAAAATTCAGCGGATTTACAACTTTCCCGTTTTTATGCACTTCATAATGCAAATGCGGTCCTTCTGACCTACCTGTGCTTCCTACATATCCTATAATGTCACCTCGATTAATGCGTTGGCCAGCTCTGCATTTGTACTTACTTAAATGACCGTATAAGGTTTCGTATCCAAAACCGTGTCGAATCACGATATGGTTCCCATATCCTGAAGCTGTATTGTCTGCTGTTTCCACAACTCCATCGCCAGTAGCATAAATAGGTGTTCCTGTTCTAGCAGTAAAATCCATTCCTTCGTGCATTTTTCTGGTTTTGGTAAATGGATCCGTTCGATACCCAAAACCCGAAACCATACTTTTTAAATTCTCATTTTTCACAGGCTGAATAGCCGGAATCGCTGCTAATAATTTGTCTTTTGTTTTAGCCATTTGCAAAATAGCATCCAATGACTTCGACTGTATGGCTAATGCTTTTTGAAGCACGTCAATTCGTTTTGTCGTATTGATTACCAACTGTGAATTGTCGAACCCTTCCAAATCTTTGTATCTATGAACTCCTTTAAAACCCGCTTTTCTTTCCTCTTCAGTAATGGGCGATGTGTTAAAATAGACTCGATATAAGTTATTGTCCCGATCCTCAATAAAATCAATTACATCCTCAACTTGATCCATTTTTTTGTTCAAAATAGCATAACGCAATTTCAAATTCTCGATTTCACGTGCTTGCAACCTGTTTTTTGGTGTTTCAAAATAAGGAGTGTTTAATAAAAACACCACACTTAAAAACCCAAACAAGGCCGAAGCCAATAAAAACAACAAAACAACCCCTATTTTCTTTCTGGTTTTTGTTATAATCTTTCTATAGGCTAAATTTTCGGAATCGTAATAATATTTTACTTTCGCCATATTTTAAAATACCCTATTTTTGCACATCGAAAAAAGGTTAGTCGAACAAATTTAATAAATGTTTCATTTGTTACACCCTTTTTTCAATAATAAATATTTTAATGTGCCTTTTCCAGCTATTTGTTGTAATTTGTCATTGCGAGGAACGAAGCAATCTCTTTAAATGAGTTTTTTTGATTTTCAAAAATGATTAGATTCTTATTTCAAACAAAGTTCATTGAACTCGATTGAAAATAAAAGTTGGTAATTTATGGCAAATAACTATAAAAAATGAGGATGAGATTGCTTCGTTCCTCGCAATGACATTATGAAATCACAAGACGTACGCAAACAATTTCTGGATTTTTTCGAAAGCAAAGGACACTTAATCGTCCCTTCAGCGCCAATAGTTCTCAAAAACGACCCAACCCTGATGTTCAACAACTCAGGAATGGCACAGTTCAAGGAATATTTTTTGGGTAATGCCACACCGAAAAGCAAAAGAATTGCCGATACGCAAAAATGTCTTCGCGTTTCAGGAAAACACAATGATTTAGAGGAAGTAGGAATCGATACCTATCACCACACGATGTTCGAAATGTTGGGCAACTGGTCTTTTGGCGATTATTTCAAAAAAGAAGCCATCAACTGGGCTTGGGAATTGTTAACTGAAGTCTATAAAATTCCAAAAGACATTCTCTACGTTTCAGTTTTCGAAGGAAATGCAGATGAAAACGTGCCTTTCGACCAAGAAGCTTATGATATTTGGAAAACCCTAATTTCCGAAGACCGCATTATTCTTGGAAACAAAAAAGACAATTTCTGGGAAATGGGAGATCAAGGACCTTGTGGACCTTGTTCCGAAATTCACGTCGACATTCGTTCTGACAAAGAAAAAGCCCTGGTTTCAGGAAAATCATTGGTAAACAATGACCATCCTCACGTAGTGGAAATTTGGAACAACGTATTTATGGAATTCAACCGTAAAGCCAATGGTTCACTCGAAAAATTACCTGCTCAACACGTCGATACTGGAATGGGATTTGAACGATTGTGTATGGTTTTGCAAGGCGTTCAATCGAACTATGACACCGATGTTTTTACCCCACTAATTAAAGAAATCGAATTAATTACAGGAGCAAAATATACCATCAAAGCTTCAAACGAAGAAGAAGATAAAGTAAATATTGCTATTCGGGTGATTGCTGATCATGTTCGCGCGGTGGCTTTCTCTATTGCCGATGGTCAATTGCCGTCGAATACTGGAGCTGGATATGTCATCCGTAGAATTTTGCGTCGTGCCATTCGGTATGGTTTTACTTTTTTGGATATTAAAGAACCATTTATTTATAAATTAGTCGAAACTTTGAGCAGACAAATGGGAGATTCTTTCCCAGAAATAAAATCACAAAAAACACTTTGCACTAACGTGATTCGGGAGGAAGAAAATTCTTTTTTAAGAACATTAGATCAAGGATTGGTTTTATTAGATAAAATTATTGAAAAATCATCTTCGACTCAAAGTGATTCAGTTCCCCCTTCGGGGGTTAGGGGGCTTATTTCTGGTAAAAAAGCGTTTGAATTGTTTGATACTTATGGTTTTCCGATCGACTTAACAGCTTTAATTCTTTCTGAAAAAGGATTAAGTTTGGATGAAACCGAATTCGAATCGGAATTGCAAAAACAAAAAGAGCGTTCTCGTGCTGCTTCAAAAGTGAAGGCGGGAGATTGGCAGATTTTGGTTGATGACGAAGATCAGGGATTTATAGGTTACGATTACACCGAAGCCAAAGTGAAAATTACACGCTATAGAAAAGTAGAAAGTGTCAAAGACGGAGAGATTTATCAATTAGTATTCGATAGTACCCCTTTTTATCCAGAAGGCGGCGGTCAAGTTGGTGATGCCGGTGTTCTTGAAACTGCGAATGGCGATGTTATTTATATTTTGGACACCAAAAAAGAAAACAACCAAATCATACACTTTACAAAAGAATTGCCTTTAAACCTCACTGAAATTTTCAAAGTAATTGTTGGTCCTGATCGCAGAAGAAAATCGGCTGCAAATCATTCCGCTACCCACTTGATGCACCAAGGTTTGCGTTCCATTCTTGGAACTCATGTAGAGCAAAAAGGATCTTTGGTTAATTCAAATAATTTGCGTTTCGATTTCTCTCATTTTTCTAAAATGACAGACGATGAATTGACTCTTGTAGAGGATTTTGTAAATACTCGAATTCAAGAGCAATTACCATTGATAGAAAGAAGAAATATTCCGTTCCAGCAAGCGGTTGACGAAGGTGCAATGGCCTTGTTTGGAGAAAAATATGGCGACACTGTTCGAGCCATCAAATTTGGTGAAAGTATGGAGCTTTGTGGAGGAATTCACGTAAATAACACGGCCGAAATTTGGTATTTCAAAATTATTAGCGAAGGTGCTGTGGCAGCAGGAATTCGACGAATCGAAGCCATTACAAGCGATGCGGTACAAACATATTTTGAAGTACAAGAGAAAACTTTAAGTGAGGTTAAGACTGTATTGAAAAATCCACAAGATGTTGTCAAATCAGTTCAATCTTTACAAGATGAAAATGCGAAATTGAAAAAACAATTGGAGGTTTTATTGAAAGATAAAGCCAAGAATATGAAAGGCGAATTAGCACAAGAATTACAAGAAATTAACGGAATCCAATTCTTGGCAAAACAAGTGGATTTGAGTCCGGAAGGCGCAAAAGATTTGGCTTATGAATTGGGAACTTTAGGGACAAATATTTTCTTGGTTTTGGCCACAGCCGAGGAAGGAAAGCCGATGTTGAGTTGCTATATTTCGAAAGAATTAGTTGCCGAGAAAAACCTGAATGCAGGAGCTGTAGTTCGTGAACTTGGAAAACACATCCAAGGTGGTGGTGGTGGTCAGCCGTTTTTTGCAACCGCTGGAGGTAAAAAAGTGGAAGGAATTGAGGAAGCTTTGAACAAAGCAATTGATTTTGTGAAGTAAAAATAAGAAGGTTTACAAGTTACATATAATAAAAAGGTTTGACATTTAACAGTCAAACCTTTTTAAGTAAAAATTAAATGATGGTAACCCATTTTTATTGCGTTTTTGCAGCTTCTCGCTGTGCTTTTTGAGTATCCTTGAATGTTTTGTATTTTGGCGCACCTAATTTTTCTTTTAGAATTGCATCTTCAGCAGTACTGAATTCTTTTGATTTAGCTTTTACATCATCTTCACTAAAAGAAGTGTCGGCTTTTAATTTTTTGGTAATAGCTGAGCGATTGGTATAACTAGTTCTTACCAATTCTTCATCAGCTGCAGTAAATTCAGCGGCTGTAAAGGCTGCTTTTAGATCAGTTTCTTTCTTCACTTTTGCAGCTTCTTTTTCTTCTTTTGACATTGTTTTTTCTTGAGCGACAACAGCTGTACAAGAAAGGAAAACTACGAATAGTGTTGTTAATAAGTGTTTCATTTTTAATTTTTTTATAAATGTTATTTTTTTAAATGAATTGCAAATATATACATAAAAATGTTTTTTATATATAATAGAAAGTTAGTTTTCTTAAAATGAATAATAAATTGTAAATCTATTTTTTTTTATAATTGGCTGAAAAGTAGTGTATAAATCAGAGCAAATTAATAGGTATGCGTCCAAGTTATTTCATCTTTCAAAACCTATTATGGTAAATACACTTATAATTCGAAAGGATATTCACCTCTAATTCTTTCGGAAAGCCTTTTGTTTGGAGGTGAAAATTCTAATCCTATAAAATTAGTATTATTATAGGATTAATTTCTATTTTTGGTAAAAATAGTAGATGCAATTCAGAACCAAAATTCCTATTCCTCAAAGTAATTTTCCTATAGATTACAATTCGAAAATTGTCTCTTTAGGTTCTTGTTTTGCATTAAATATGGCCGAGAAATTGGATTATTACAAGTTCCAAAACAATTGCAATTCTTTCGGAATCATTTTTAATCCCGTTTCTATTGAAAAAATCGTTCATAAAGTTGTAAACCAAGAATTATTCACGGAAAAAGACATTTTCTGTCATAACGAACGTTGGCATTGTTTTGATGTGCATTCTGATTTAAGTAATGCTAAGAAGGAAGCTTTAGTTGCTCGCTTGAATGCAATGATCTTATCTACAAAACAACAACTTCAGGAAGCAACGCACATCATAATCACCTACGGATCATCTTGGGTTTATCGGAATATAGAAAGCAACGCTATCGTTGCGAATTGCCATAAAGTGCCGCAAAAGGAATTTAAAAAAGAACTTTTATCTGTTGAAACAATCGAGAATTCTATTCAAAATACAATTGGATATTTCCAAATAATAAACCCAAAAGTCAATATTATATTCACGGTTTCGCCAGTGCGTCATCTCAAAGACGGTTTTGTGGAAAATCAAGTAAGCAAGGCTCATTTGATTTCAGCTATCCATAAAGTTTTGCAAGTTCCCCCTTCGGGGTCGGAGGGGGCTTATTTCCCAGGCTACGAAATTATGATGGACGAACTTCGCGACTATCGTTTTTATGCCGAGGACATGATTCACCCCAGTCCAGTGGCGATAGATTATATTTGGCAACGATTTTCCGAAACCACTATTTCTCAAGAAAGTCAATCGATAATGAAAGAAGTCGAAACCATTCAAAAAGGATTGGCTCATCGACCTTTTGATCCAAATTCTGAAAGTCACCAGCAATTTTTATCTAAACTTCAGGCAAAAAGCACTAAATTGGTATCACAATATTCATTTATGAAATTTTAATTATGGAAAGAAGATTTTTATTGGGAGCAGGAATCTTAATCGTTGTTTTTTTACTTTTCAAATTTTGCGAATTCAAAAAGGAAGATGATTCTTCTATAGAGTACAATACGAATCTCATTCAGCAACAAATTGTAAACGTTGGAAAGCTAGTAGTCACCGAAGGTCATTTTGCTGAAGTAATTACGTTTAAAGATCAAGATGAATATTTAATGGGCGTAGTTTCTTTCGAAAAGAAAGCGATTGTAATTGTCAATGCTGATGTGACCGTTGCCTACGATTTGCACCAAATGAAATACGACATCGACGAAAAAAATAAAACTATTACCATAACAAACATCCCAAAAGAAGAGATTAAAATAAGTCCTGATTTACAATATTATGATGTAGAACAAAGTAAATTGAATCCTTTTACAGGCGAAGATTACAACAAAATAAACAAAACCGTTCGAGCCAATTTAGCCAAGAAAATCGAAAAATCTTCCCTAAAGTCAAATGCTAAGAACAGATTGATTTCAGAACTTTCTAAAATGTTGATTCTGACCAATACTATGGGTTGGAAACTGCAATATGAAGGGAAACTAATCGAAAAAGAAGCCGATTTTAATCAAAAAATAAAGGGATAATTTTTAGGTCTTAAATTTCGAACAAATCATCGTTTACTATATTTGGTAAAGTTACTTTTAATAAAGGTTGTGTTTCCATTGCTCTTTTTATTGCAAAAATGGCGCCTTCATTTCGTGCCCAACTTCTTCTGGAAATACCGTTGTTGACATCCCAGAAAAGCATTGATTTTAAACGTTTTGATACTTCTTTGGTGCCATCAAGAACCATACCAAATCCACCGTTTATAACTTCGCCCCAACCCACTCCTCCGCCATTATGAATGGAGACCCAAGTAGCTCCCCGAAAACTATCGCCAATCACATTTTGAATTGCCATATCGGCAGTAAAACGGGAACCATCATAGATATTTGACGTCTCTCTGTAAGGAGAATCCGTGCCTGAAACATCGTGATGATCACGACCTAAAATAACTGTACCAATCTCAGCTTTGGCAATAGCCTGATTAAACGCTTCGGCAATTTTCATTCTGCCTTCCGCATCAGCGTAGAGGATTCTAGCTTGCGAACCCACGACTAGTTTATTTTCCTGAGCGCCTTTTATCCAATGGATATTGTCCTGCATTTGTTGCTGAATTTCGGCTGGTGCTGTTTTTACCATTTCTTCTAAAACTTGGCAAGCTAGAGTATCTGTTTTTTGTAAATCTTCAGCTTGCCCTGAGGCACAAACCCAACGGAAAGGTCCAAATCCGTAATCGAAACACATTGGACCCATTATATCTTGAACATAACTCGGATATTTGAAATCGATTCCGTTTTCATTCATAACATTGGCTCCAGCACGAGAAGCTTCTAACAAAAATGCATTTCCATAATCAAAGAAATATGTTCCTTTCGCAGTGTGTTTGTTAATTGCATTAGTGTGTCGTCGCAAGGTTTCCTGCACTTTTTCTTTGAATACATTAGGATTATTAGCCATCATTTCGTTAGCAGCCTCAAAAGAAATCCCTACCGGATAGTACCCACCAGCCCAAGGATTGTGCAGTGAAGTTTGGTCAGAGCCCAAATCGATATGAATATTTTCTAAATCAAATTTTTCCCAAACATCTACTATATTTCCTAAATAAGCAATAGAAACAATTTCTTTATTGGCTTTCGCCAAAGTGACTCTTTTGACCAATTCATCAATGTCTTCAATAACTTCGTTGATCCAGCCTTGACTGTGACGGATGTGCGTGATTTTTGGATTTACTTCGGCACAAACTGTAATGCAACCCGCAATATTTCCGGCTTTGGGTTGTGCACCACTCATTCCGCCTAATCCTGAAGTGACAAATAATCCGCCTTCGGGACTTGTTTTTATTTTTCTAAAACCATTCAAAACGGTGATGGTTGTTCCGTGAACTATGCCTTGTGGGCCAATATACATATAACTTCCTGCGGTCATTTGGCCATATTGTGAAACGCCAAGTGCATTCATTTTTTCCCAATCGTCTGGTTTCGAATAGTTAGGAATCACCATGCCGTTTGTTACCACAACTCGCGGCGCTTCTTTGTGCGAAGGAAATAATCCCATTGGGTGACCAGAATAAATGGTGAGTGTTTGTTCCTCTGTCATTTCGGACAAATACTGCATCGTCAACAAGTATTGAGCCCAGTTCTGAAAAACCGCTCCATTTCCCCCATAAGTAATCAACTCGTGTGGATGTTGCGCCACAGCATAATCCAGATTGTTCTGAATCATTAACATTATCGCTTTTGCCTGTTCGCAATTTCCGGGATAATCGTCTATTGGACGAGCATGCATTTTATAATCCGGGCGAAAACGGTACATATAAATTCTACCGTAAGTATTTAATTCTTCGGCAAATTCTTGAATTAATTCGGCGTGATGTTGTGGCTCAAAATAACGAAGTGCATTTCGAAGCGCCAATTTTTTTTCTTCAGCAGATAGAATTTCCTTCCGTTTTGGCGCGTGATTGATGTTGGCTTCGAACGGTTTTGGAAGCGGCAATCTAGTTGGAATTCCTTGCTGAATTTGCTCTTTCAGCCCCCTAACCCCCGGCGGGGGAACTGAGTTAGGAGTTATTTTTTGTAAATTATCCATATTAAAGTCGAACTATTTTATTCATAATCTCTTCTTTTCCCCCCTTTGGGGGTTGGGGGGCTTTCATACGGACAATGACGACAGCCACTTTTACAACAATACCCTCTTTTTAAATGGTGTTTTTCGGTAAAACATTTATAGCCTTCGGGGGTAAAATAAAAATCTTCCCCTTCAATTAATATATTTTCATTACTTTGTTCCTTCATACGGCAAATTTATATACTTTATCACGAATGTTTCTAGTTGTTACCAAATATTTAATTCCTAAGGGCTATCGTGGACTAACGGTATTTCCGTTTGTCTTTGTAAAACATCGTGTAGACAAGGTGAATGATGTATTTGTTAATCACGAGCGAATTCACTTGCGGCAACAATTGGAAATGCTGGTAATTCCCTTCCTGATTTGGTATCCTTTAGAGTTTTTTGTGAGGTTAATGCAATTTAAAAAATGAGATTTAGCCTATCGAAATATTAGTTTCGAAAGAGAAGCTTACGCCAATGAACAAAACTTAGATTATGTAAAAATACGTTCGTTTTGGAAGTTTTTAAAGTATATCTAACTCCAGTATTTTAAAACTATAGCATCCTATTCTAACGTATCTTTGTAAAAAATTCCATTTGTTTTGCAAGAAGTTATTACCCAAGAAATAAAATTATCCAATACTTTTTCTGTTTTCATAAGACGGGAAGACCTCATTCATCCCTATGTTTCTGGCAATAAGCTTCGGAAATTAAAATACAATTTAGCACAAGCAAAAGCCGAAAATCAAAATACGCTACTCACTTTTGGCGGAGCATTCTCGAATCATATTGCCGCTGCTGCTTATGCTGGTGCCGCCCAAGGATTCAAGACTATCGGGATTATTAGAGGAGAAGAATTGGAAAGTGAAATTTTGGTTAATCCTACCTTGAAATTTGCCCAAGAATGCGGAATGCAATTCAAATTTATCAGTAGAGAAGACTATCGCCACAAAGCCGAAGACTATTTTATTGAAAAACTAAAACAAGAATTTGGGGATTTTTATCTTGTACCTGAGGGCGGAACCAATTTGCTTGCGGTTAAAGGATGTCAAGAAATTTTATCTGATGAAGATGCGCAATACGATTATGTTTGTTGCGCCGTTGGAACTGGGGGAACAATTTCTGGGTTAATAAACACGGTATTGCCGGACCAAAAAGTTTTGGGATTTCCTGCCTTGAAAGGGGACTTTTTACAAGAGGAAATTCGTAAATTTGCCCGAAATGAGAACTGGGAGTTAATAACGGATTATCATTTTGGGGGATATGGTAAAGTCAATGCAGAATTAATTGCTTTTATCAATCAGTTTTACGTAAAAAATAAAATTCCTTTGGATCCAATCTATATGGGGAAGATGGTTTTTGGCTTTATGGATTTAATTG
>CAMDGJ010000033.1 GCA_945897545.1 Flavobacterium psychrophilum | reverse complement strand
TACTGTTATTTAGTAAGTTTGTATTTATTGTTGTTTCAATTGAAGAACATTTTTTTTTATAAAAATTAGTTTTAGAATGGCATCAGTTAATTAAAAAAATAATATGAAAAATAAATTTGTTTTCGGTTTTTTACTCTTGTTAAGCATCTCAATGCTTGCTCAATCAGATTATAATAAATTAGACGAAAAAGGGAAAAAAAACGGTCTTTGGAAAGGAATCTATCAGGACACCAAAAATCCAAAATACGAAGGAACTTTTGATCACGGAAAAGAAATTGGAGTTTTTACTTTTTTTGACAATACAAAGATGAAAACCGTGGTTGCTACTAGGGAATTTAACACCAAGGACAATTCGGCGTACACCGTTTTTTTTGATCCAAGGAAAAATAAGGTAAGCGAAGGAAAAGTCGTTAATAAAGAATATCAAGGTCAATGGAAATACTATCATAAAGCTTCACAAAGCATTATGACAACCGAAAATTATACTAATGGTAAGTTAGAAGGATTACGTTCTGTTTATTACCCAAGCGGTAAAATTGCGGAAGAAATAATTTATAAAATTGATCTAAAAAGCGGCGTTTATAAAAGATATACTGAAAGCGGAATTATAATCGAAGAATCGAATTACAAGAACGATCAATATGATGGAATTGCAATTTTTAGGGATGCTGATGACGGAACTATTGTGTCCAAAGGAAAGTTTACCAATGGAAAAAAAACAGGTGTTTGGCAGTTTTTCGAAAAAGGTGAATTGGTCAAAGAAATGAATATGAGTTATCCAAAAAATTCATTAAAATCTAAAAATTAAGTAGTTACTAAGAGTTAGCAACAAAAAGTTTGCGGCAAAGATGCAAATAGTTTGTTGTAATTGTTTTATGTTTGCAAAGATTACAATATGTAGTTTTGACTTTTATGAACTTAAATCTTAAAAGTTGTGTAAAATACTTTTTGTCTTTGCGGTAAAATTTTATTGCTATAATTATACACAAATTTTATGGTAAATCTTTGTAAATTTGCGACTTATAAATTTGAAATTATTATAAAATGAAACGTGTAGTTGTAGGACTTTCCGGTGGAGTAGATTCCAGTGTCGCTGCTTATTTGTTGCAACAACAGGGCTATGAAGTTATTGGGCTTTTTATGAAAAATTGGCACGATGATTCTGTTACTATTTCTAACGATTGTCCGTGGCTTGAAGATAGTAACGATGCTTTATTAGTGGCTGAAAAGTTAGGAATTCCGTTCCAAACCGTTGATTTAAGCGAAGAATACAAAGAAAAAATCGTGGACTATATGTTCAACGAATATGAAAAAGGACGAACTCCAAACCCTGATGTACTTTGCAATCGCGAAATAAAATTCGATGTTTTTATGAAAATCGCTTTAAGTCTTGGCGCTGATTTTGTAGCTACGGGTCATTATTGTCGAAAGGGAGAAATCGAGGTCAACGGTGAAAAAGTATACCAACTTTTGGCTGGAGCTGACAGCAATAAAGACCAATCCTATTTCTTATGTCAATTATCGCAAGAACAATTGGCAAAATCTCTGTTTCCCATTGGCGAATTAACAAAACCAGAAGTGCGCGAAATTGCTGCCGAAATGGATTTAGTTACAGCCGAAAAGAAAGATTCGCAAGGTTTGTGTTTCATTGGAAAAGTAAGATTACCTGAGTTTTTGCAACAAAAATTACAGCCCAAAGAAGGACAAATTATCCAAATAGATAAAGGGGACCAAGAATATAATTATGTTAAACAGTCTGGACTTTCTGTAGAAGAGGGATTGCTTTTTGATGCTCGAAAAATAGACTACAAACCTGAAATGGGAAAAGTAGTCGGTAAACATCAAGGAGCACATTATTTCACTACCGGACAACGAAAGGGACTCAATGTTGGCGGAACAACTGATCCTTTATTTATCATTGCCACGGACGTATTGACGAATACTATTTATACCGGTTTAGGCAGTCAGCACCCGGGATTGTTTAAAAAAGCTTTGTTTGTAGAGAAATCCGAAGTACATTGGATTCGTACTGATTTGGCTTTAACTAAAGGACAAACTATTGAAGTTATGGCACGAATTCGGTATCGTCAACCATTACAAAAAGCGTCTTTACATCAATTTGAAGACGGAATGTATCTTGCTTTTGAAGAACCACAATCTGCAATTACTGAGGGACAATTTGCTGCTTGGTATTTAGAGGATGAATTAGTTGGTTCGGGAGTAATTTCGTAATTCGGTTTTTTAATTTCCAAAAAGTATGAAAAAAATAGTCATTTTCCTGTTTTTATTTTCAAATTTTGTTGGATTTTCCCAAGAAGATGCTTGGGTTTATTTCAAGGATAAACCAGGTTCGCAATCCTATTTTGATACACCGTTGTCGATGCTCACACAAAGAGCTTTGGATAGACGAACTAATCAGGGAATTCTTTTTGACATCAAGGATGTTCCTATTTATCAACCTTATATTGATGGAATTATTGCTTCAACTGGAATCACGGTAAAAGCCAAATCTAAATGGTTGAACTGCCTTCATATTCGTGGTTCACAAGCTGATATCAATGCGCTAAAATTATTACCTTCAGTACTGCGAGTAGATTTTGCCGATAAGACTTTGAATAGTTCTTCAAACAAAACTAAACCAAAAGAAAAATTTACTGCAATATATAAAACGATGGAAACTGCTATAACATTCAATTACGGCACTTCTTCAAATCAAATTCAAATGCTCAACGGACATTTGTTACATCAATTGGATTTCACTGGTTTTGGAAAAATTATAGCCGTTTTGGATTCGGGTTTTCCGGGAGTCGATACAGCACAACCGTTTAAGAGATTGAGAGATAATAATCAAATTCTTGGAGGATATGACTTTATTAATAAAAGCACTAATTATTTTTCTGGTAATAATCACGGAACGCTAGTATTGTCGTCTATGGGAGGTTTTGTTGATGGTCAATTAGTTGGCACAGCGCCAGACGCCAAGTATTATTTATATGTTACTGAGGATGCTATTTCGGCTGTTCCCTATAATGAAAATCCTGTCGAAGAATCGAATTGGGTCGAAGCAGCCGAAGAAGCTGATAGAGTTGGTGTAGATATTATAACGTCTTCCTTAGGCTATTTTGGTTATGAAAATCCCAATTACAGTCACACGTATTCAGATATGACTGGAAATTTAGCTTTTGCTTCACAAGGGGCCAACATTGCTTTTGAAAAAGGAATAGTTGTTGTGGCAAGTGCGGGAAATGAAGGACTAGAAACCGAACCACATGTTGGAATTCCGGCTGAGGCTAAAAATGTAATCGCAGTGGGTGCTGTGCAAGCCGATGAAGCATTGGCTTCCTTTAGTTCAATTGGGCCAAGTTTTGATGGAAGAGTAAAACCAGATGTAATGGCTCAAGGACAAACTGTAGTTATATCAGATCAGGCTGGAAACTTGGTCACAGCAAATGGAACATCATTTTCTTGCCCAATAACCTCAGGAATGATTGCTTGTTTATGGCAGGCTTTACCGGGAAAAAATGCACTACAAATCAAACAATTAGTTACGCAATCATCTGATAATTTTAATCCAATTGTAAAATCACGTGACCAATTTGGTTATGGAATCCCAGATTTTAATTTAGCTTTAGCCAATGGATTATCGGTCGGTGATTTTTCCAAAAATGATTTTGTAGTTTATCCAAACCCTACAAACGATTCAATTTCTATAACTTTACCTGGAGGAATAGAATCAAAAACGATTGTTATTTATAACGTTTTAGCACAAAAAGTTTTAGAAAGAAATATTTCCATTCCATCAGCAACTATTTCTTTGAAGTCACTAGATAAGGGCATCTATTTTTATAAAATAGAATCGAATGGTTTTTCTAAAAGCGGAAAAATTATTAAACAATAATTTCGATTCCAATAAATGAATAAAATCACCCAACTTTTTAATATCAAATACCCAATAATTCAAGGCGGGATGATTTGGAATTCGGGTTATAAATTAGCAAGTGCTGTGAGTAATGCTGGAGGTTTGGGATTGATTGGCGCGGGTTCGATGTATCCTGAAATTTTGCGGGAACACATTCAGAAATGCAAAAAAGCCACTGATAAACCTTTTGGAGTAAATGTTCCGATGTTGTATCCCAACATCGAGGAAATAATGAAAATTATAGTTGAAGAAGACGTGAAAATTGTTTTTACATCAGCAGGAAATCCAAAAACCTGGACTTCTTTTCTAAAGGAAAATGGAATTACGGTTGTTCATGTAGTAAGCAGTTCCGTTTTTGCGTTAAAAGCGCAAGAAGCCGGAGTTGACGCTGTCGTTGCTGAAGGATTTGAAGCCGGAGGACATAATGGTAGAGAAGAAACTACAACTTTCATCTTGATTCCGATGGTGAAAGAAAAAATCAAAATTCCATTAATCGCTGCTGGAGGGATAGCAAATGGAAGAGGAATGCTGGCTGCAATGATTCTTGGAGCTGATGGGGTTCAGGTAGGAACCCGTTTTGCTGCTTCAGTAGAATCATCGGCACACGAAAATTTCAAAAATAAAATTTTGGAAACTAAAGAAGGTGAGACGCAAGTTACTTTAAAGGAATTAGCACCCGTTCGATTGATAAAAAATAAATTTTACAATGACGTTCAGGATTTATATAAAAAATGTCCAACTAAACAAGAATTGGCAACTTTGTTAGGCAGATCCAGAGCAAAACGCGGCATGTTTGAAGGTGATTTAGACGAAGGCGAACTCGAAATAGGCCAAATAGCTGGACTAATTCATGAGATAAAACCTGCTTCAGAAATTATTTCAGAAATTATTGAAGACTTTGTATTAACTAAAAATGAGGTGAAAAAGTTCGATTTCTAGATTCAAAATTTATTAGTTTTAGCATCTCATAATTTATCAATAATGGCGAAAATAAAAATAATTATTGTTTTGGCTTTTCTTGGTTTAGGATTGCATCAATCTTCCAGTCAAACATACAAATTTAGTACCTCTAGCCTTAGCGTTTTAGAAAAAGACCAAAAAGGCAAATGGGGTAGATGGTCTGACTTGAAATTGGTTACTATTTTAGTGTCATTGGATACTGACAAAAGCCGAATTGTTGTTAATTCTGAAATTATTCAATTGTTTGAAATAATAGAATATCAACCACTAGAAGAAAACGAAACCGATAGTGTTTACTCGTTTACCTGCAAAGATAACAATGGTGAAGATTGCACTCTTTCGATAATTACCAGAAAAAAACAAGACAATCGTAAGCAACTTTACATCAATTATGAGGATAGAATTATACTGTACAATATCTTCAATTATAAATAATGGTAATTAAGTTAAGACACCATTAATTTTCTCCAAAATCTCTCCATCATTCCATTTTCTAATAAGGGAATGTGTATTTTTGTGTCAATAAATAATGTATTATGAAAAAGTTGTTTTTGTTGTTGATATTTGTTGTTATTACAAGCCTTCAAGCCCAACAACGTCCAAAATTAGTAGTTGGAATCGTTGTCGATCAAATGAAAATGGAGTATTTATATCGTTTTTCGGACGATTTTTCTCCAAATGGTTTTAAGCGGTTGATGAACAAAGGATTTGTTTTTCACAATGCTCATTTTAATTATATGCCAACATATACTGGTCCTGGTCACGCTTCCATTTATACAGGAGCAACACCATCTATAAATGGGATCGTTGGCAATGAATGGTTTAGCAGGTCTACCGGCAAAGATAGATATTGCACTGATGATGAGTCTGTAAAAACAATTGGTGATGGTACAAAAAAAGAAGGTGCAATGTCACCAAAAAACTTGATAAGCACAACTATTACTGACGAATTGCGATTAGGAACTAACTTTAAAGGAAAAGTTATCGGGATGAGTTTGAAAGATCGTGGAGCCATTTTGCCAGCGGGACATTTTGCAAATTGGGCTTTTTGGTATAGTGGGACCGGAGCGTTTATATCGAGTACTTTCTATGGTTCAACATTGCCGGATTGGGTAACCGAATTTAATAACGAGAAAAACTATTTGCCATATATCAATAAAGGTTGGAGTGTACTAAAACCTGCTTCTGATTATAATGAAAGTCTACCAGATGACAATCCTTACGAAGGTAAATTATACAATTGTGACAAACCTGTTTTTCCATACAATTTAAAGGAAATGTATGACAAACACGGAGCTGAAGTAATGCGTTCCACCCCTTTTGGAAATAATTTATTAGCTGATTTTGCCAAAAAATCCATCGAAAAAGAAGAATTGGGAAAAGACAATATCACTGATTTCTTGACAGTTAGTTTTTCTTCAACTGATTATGTTGGTCATATTCTAGGACCAAGATCAATGGAATTGCAGGATACTTATCTGCGATTAGACTTGACTATTGCGGATTTTCTGGACTATTTGGACAAGACTGTTGGTAAGGATAATTATTTGCTTTTCTTGACTGCAGATCATGCTTGTGCGGAAAATGCCAATCATTTGAAAGATAATAAATACAATGTAAAAAATGTTCCTACCAAAGATATTTCCAAGTCTTTAAAAGAGTTTTCGATTGCAACTTATGGAGAAAATCTAATGGTTGAATATTCTAATTTTAATATTTATTTTAACAAGGAATTATTAAAGTTAAAAGGATTGGAATTGGTCAAAGTTAAGCAGGATTTCAAAGCATTTTTGATGACGCAGGAACAAGTAAAAAAAGTGTATACCGAAGAAGAGATTTTGGCTTCAACAGGAGACGATTTTTACCTGAACTTAATTGCAAATGGTTATGATGTTTCGCAAAACGGAGATTTAGTGGTGCTAGATAAACCTGGATATATTGAATATGGCACAACGGGAACTTCTCACGGAACACCTTATGCTTATGACACACACGCTCCTTTACTTTTTTATGGTTGGAAAATAAAACCAGGAGAAAGCTATGACAAAAAAGAAATCACGCAAATTGCACCAACATTGGCTCTTAAACTAAAAGTCGAAATGCCAAACGGCACGGAAAGCAAAGTTTTAGTAGAGATTTTGGGGGACAAATAGAATAAGTAATTAAGAATTTTAAATAAAATCCCATTTCACTTTATATTGAAATGGGATTTGTATTTGTTACACTAAGTCAGCTGTAACTTGTAAGGGAATTTGATTTTTAATTAAATCTTCAAAGGTTTCCCGAGCTCTAATTAAATGTCCTTCACCGTTTAACCACAATACTTCTGCGGGTTTGTACCTTGAATTATAATTTGATGCCATTGTGAAGCAATACGCACCAGCGTTTCTAAAACTAAGAATATCTCCTTCGGTTATTTCAGAAATTCTACGGTTGTTGGCAAATGTATCTGTCTCGCAAATGTATCCTACCACAGAGTAGAATCGCTCTTTTGCTTTTGGGTGCGAAATGTTTTCTATATGGTGTTGTGAACCGTAAAACATCGGACGAATCAAGTGGTTAAAACCTGTGTCAACTCCTGCAAATACTGTAGAAGTCGTTTGTTTTACCACATTAACTTTAGCTAAAAAATAACCCGCTTCACTTACTAAGAATTTACCAGGCTCAAAAATCAAGGTTAAATCTTTGCCGTATTCCTTACAGAAAGCATTGAATCGTTTAGATAATTTCTTCCCTAATTCTTCTATATTGGTTTCAATATCGTCTTTTTTGTAAGGGACTTTAAATCCACTGCCAAAATCTAGAAATTCTAAATCTTTGAAGCTTTTAGCGGCATCAAAAAGGATTTCGGCGGCATATAAAAAAACTTCAATATCTAAAATGTCAGAACCCGTGTGCATGTGGATTCCAACAATATGCATTTTAGTATTTTCAACAATACGAACTAAATGAGGTAATTGATGAACTGAAATGCCAAATTTACTATCAATATGCCCCACTGAAATATTAGCGTTTCCGCCTGCCATTACATGTGGATTAATACGGATACAAACCGGAACATGAGGATGTTTAGTTCCGAATTGTTCTAATATTGACAAGTTATCAATATTGATTTGAACGCCCATTGCAGAAACTTCCTCTATTTCTTCAAGAGAAACTCCGTTTGGCGTAAAAAATATTTGCTCTGGTAAATATCCAGCGTGAAGCCCTAATTGAACTTCTTGTATAGAAACTGCATCCAAACACGACCCCATTTCTCTCAATAATTGAAGGATAGCTATGTTAGACAAAGCTTTCATAGCATAATTGATTCTCAAATTTTCTACTTTCGAAAATGCGTTTGTTAATCTTTTATATTGAGATTGGATTTTTGCCGCATCATAAACATATAACGGATTTCCAAATTGTTCTGCTAATTGCGCTAAATCTTTCGCTTGCATTGTGATTTAATTTTAGCAAATTTATTACTCTTTATTGATACTTACAAGAGGGATTCTTAAAAACAACAAAAAAATAACAAAATGTTTCGAAAATAACAATTGCGTTCTTTTTTTTTAATTTTTATAACAAAAACCCTTGAAAAATATTTTTCAAGGGTTGCTGTATTTGTTTTTTCAGGCTATAGAGTTGGTAAATCACCGTTTCCTTTAGTTGGTAAATTGGTGAAACCCATCAAGTAATTATCTACTTCTCTTGCTGCTTCACGGCCTTCAGAGATCGCCCAAACGATTAGTGATTGTCCTCTTCTCATATCACCTGCTGTGAATATATGTGGAACATTAGTTTGGTAATTTGTGGCAAAATAATTATTTCTACCGTCAATTTTAAGTCCTAATTGTTCACTTAAAGTTTTTTCTGGTCCTGTAAAACCTAAAGCCAATAATGCTAAATCACAAGGCCAAATTTTCTCTGAACCTTCTTTTTCAACTAGTTCAGGTCTTTCTCCAGGTTTGATTTTCCACGCTACTTCAACAGTTTTTAAACCAGTTAGTTCACCTTTTTCATTTGCAATGAACTCTTTGGTGTTGATTAGCCAATTTCTATTACACCCTTCTTCATGAGATGAAGATGTTTTTAATTGCAAAGGCCAAAATGGCCAAGGAGTTGTTTCGCTTCTTCCTACTGGTGGTTTCGGCATAATTTCAAAGTTGGTAACCGATAATGCGCCATGTCTGTTAGAAGTCCCTACACAGTCTGAACCGGTATCTCCACCACCAATGACGATTACATTTTTACCAGTAGCTTTAATTTGGTTCTCAATTTTTTCTCCGTACAAAGATTTAGTTTGTTGAGTCAAAAATGTCATTGCTTGAACGACACCTTTACTTTCAATACCTTTTGTTGGCAAACTTCTGCTTTCGGTTGAGCCACCACATAACACAATAGAATCAAATTTATTTAAATCTTGGATACTGTAATTAACACCAACATTTACATTGGTTTTAAAAATAATTCCTTCAGCTTCTAATATGGCAACACGTCTATCGATAATTCCTTTTTCTAATTTGAAATTTGGTATCCCGTAACGTAACAATCCTCCAATGGCGTTGTCTCTTTCAAAAACAGTTACGGTGTGACCCGCACGATTTAATTGTTGTGCCGCTGCCAACCCTGCAGGACCTGAACCGATAACTGCAATGGTTTTTCCAGTTCTAGTTTCTGGGATTTGTGGTTTAATCCATCCTTCCGTGAAACCTCTTTCAATTATGCTTTTTTCAATATTTTCTATAGAAACTGGTTCTGCAATTATGCCTAAAACACATGATTTCTCACATGGAGCAGGGCATAAGCGACCTGTAAATTCAGGGAAGTTATTAGTTGATTGCAAAATGTCTAATGCACTTTGCCACTCTTCTTGATGCACCATGTCATTAAAATCAGGAATCAAGTTTCCTAGAGGACATGCACTATGACAAAAAGGAATACCACAATCCATACATCTTGAGCCTTGTTCCTTTATTTTGTCTTTTGCTAACGGAATTGTAAATTCATTGTAATTTGCAACCCGTGCTTGCACCACTAAATTACTTTCGTCAGCTCTACTATATTCTTTAAATCCACCTATCTTGCCCATAACTTATTGTGCTATTAATTCTTCTATTTTTTTCTCTTGCGCTATTCTCAACAATGCTTTTTTGTAATCTGTAGGCATTACTTTGATGAAATGTTTTTGTTGATTTTCCCAGTCTTCAAGGATTCTTTTTGCCAATGGACTATTGGTATACATAGAATGATTTTTAATTAAACGTCTTAGTTTTGTTACATCTTCGTCTTCCAATGTTTCCAATTCAACCATTTCCATATTGCATAACCCATTTTCGAATTGTTTTTTCTCATCAAAAACATAAGCAACTCCACCACTCATCCCAGCTGCAAAATTTCTTCCAGTTTTTCCAAGAACCACAACAGTTCCACCAGTCATATACTCGCATCCATGATCTCCTATTCCTTCGACAACAGCTGTTGCTCCAGAATTTCTAACGCAAAATCGTTCGCCAGCGATACCGTTTATATAGGCTTCGCCAGTTATAGCGCCATAAAGGGCTACGTTACCAATGATAATATTGTCTTCTGGTTTGAAAGTGGCTGTAGGAGGAACTTTGATAATCAATTTTCCACCCGAAAGCCCTTTTCCTAAGTAATCATTAGAGTTTCCGTGAATTTTGAACGACAATCCATTGGTAGCAAAAGCACCAAAACTTTGTCCAGCAGAACCTGTAAAATCAACTAAAATGGTATCGTCAGGCAGTCCTTGAGCGCCATATATTTTGGAAATTTCGTTGCTCAAGATAGCGCCGACAGAACGGTCTGTATTTTTAATATCAAAAGTTACTCTTGTTTTTTCTTTTCTATAAATAGAAGGAATGGCTGCTTTTATGATATCAAAATCTAGTACATGTTCTAAACCATGATCTTGTGATGTTGTATTATGATTAGGTACAACATTTGCTTTTTCTGGTTTGTATAAAATGGTAGATAAATCTAATCCACTTGCTTTATAATGTTTGATGGCTTTGTTGACATTCAGTTTTTGAGATTGTCCTACCATTTCTTTAAGTGTTCTAAAACCTAGTTGCGCCATAATCTGTCTCAATTCTTCAGCAATAAAATACATAAAGTTGATGATGTGTTCTGGCGTTCCCTTGAAATTTTTTCTCAATTCTGGATCCTGAGTAGCAATACCCACTGGACAAGTATTCAAGTGACAAGCTCGCATCATAATACAACCCGATGCCACTAATGGCGCTGTGGCAAAACCAAATTCTTCCGCCCCAAGTAAGGCTGCAATGGCGACGTCACGACCTGTTTTTAATTGACCGTCACATTCTAAAACTACTCGACTTCGCAAATCATTTAAGATTAAAGTCTGTTGTGCCTCTGCAAGTCCAAGTTCCCAAGGAATTCCTGTATGTAGTAATGATGTTAGTGGCGCAGCGCCTGTTCCTCCATCGTAACCTGAAATCAATATTACGTCCGCTTTAGCCTTGGCAACACCAGCAGCGATCGTTCCAACGCCAACCTCTGCAACTAATTTCACATTGATTCGTGCTTCACGATTGGCATTTTTCAAATCAAATATCAATTGGGATAAATCTTCAATTGAGTAAATATCGTGATGCGGAGGTGGGGAAATTAAACCTACATAAGGTGTTGAGTTTCGCACTTTGGCTATCTGTGGATCTACTTTTGCACCTGGTAATTGCCCACCTTCACCAGGTTTTGCACCTTGGGCCATTTTTATTTGAATCTCTTTGGCACTAGTCAAATAGTCGATAGAAACTCCAAATCTTCCAGAAGCGACTTGTTTGATGGCACTGTTCTTAGAATCACCATTTAAGTTCTTTATAAAACGGGAAGGGTCTTCTCCTCCTTCACCAGAGTTACTTTTTCCTCCGATTCTATTCATGGCAATAGCCAAATTTTCGTGCGCTTCTTTACTAATCGAGCCAAGAGACATCGCTCCAGTTTTGAATCTTTTTACGATTTCTGTCCATGGTTCCACTTCATCAATAGAAATTGGATCTAGATTGTTAAACTCAAATAAACCGCGAATAGTCATCAAGTTTTTGCTTTGGTCATTGACCATATCAGCATATTCTTTATAGCTTTCAGGACTATTTAAGCGAACGGCTTGCTGTAATTTTGAAATAGTCGTTGGATTGAACATGTGTTTTTCTCCAGATCTTCTCCATCGGTAAATACCACCAATTTCTAATGGTAATAAATTTGCGATTTCTGATTTTGGAAAAGCATTTTGGTATCTTTTTTTAACTTCTTTTTCAATTTCCATTAAACCAATTCCTTCAATTCTTGATGGGGTGTAAGGGAAATATTTTGAAGTAAAATTTTTGTTTAATCCTAAAATTTCAAAAATTTGTGCAGCTCTGTAAGAATGTAAAGTTGAGATTCCAATTTTATTCATAATTTTTAGAATTCCTTTTGCAATTGCTTTATTGAAATTCTTGATGGCGTAATCTGCAGTTACATTGGTAATAAATCCTTGATTTACTTGGTCATAAATTATTTCATTGACCATATAAGGATTTATCGCACTTGCTCCATAACCAAATAGTGCAGCAAAATGATGCGGTTCGCGCGGTTCAGCAGATTCAATTATGATTCCAAATTTCGAACGCACTTTTAATATGTTCAAAGAATGATGAATGTAAGAACATGCCAATAGCATTGGGATTGGCGCCATTTTATCGCTAGATCCTCTATCAGAAAGGATAACGATATTGCAATCTTCAGACACTGCTTTGAAAGTGGCAGCCACACATTTTTCTAGTGCTCGTTCTAATCCGTTAACTCCTTTTTTTATTTCATATAAAGTAGAAATAGTTACTGATTTGAAATCGGCGTGGTCAATGTTTTTAATTTTATCTAAATCCTCATTTGAAATAACTGGATTTTGGATTTTTATTTTTTTACAATGCTTCGGTACCACGTCAAATATGTTGTAATCACCACCAATAGCTAAACTGATATCCGTAATAATTTCTTCACGAATACCATCTAATGGAGGATTTGTAACTTGGGCAAATAACTGTTTAAAATAGTTGTACAAAAGTTGTGGTTGGTCTGATAAAACCGCTAGCGGAGTGTCATTACCCATAGAGCTAATGGCTTCTGCTCCAGAAGATCCCATTGGGTTTATTATGGTTTTTAGATCCTCAATAGAGTAGCCAAACAGTCGTTGACGCGTCTTAAAATCTAAGTTTTCTGTTGGAATTACATTATCAGTATAAGAAATCTGCGATAAGTGCAATAGATTCTCGTTTAACCATTGTCTATAAGGACGCTTGGTTACTACTGAATGTTTTATTTCTTCATCTTCAATAATTCGACCTTCATTCATGTCAACTAGAAACATTTTTCCGGGTTCTAGTCGACCGTGTTGTACAACATCTTCGGGTTTGATGTCAAGAACACCGATCTCTGAGGACATAATTACGAAACCACTTTTTGTCACAGTATAACGTGACGGTCTTAATCCGTTTCGATCTAATAAAGCACCAATTACGTCACCATCTGTAAAAGGAATAGAAGCTGGTCCATCCCACGGCTCCATAATACAGGAATTGTATTCGTAAAATGCCTTTTTATCGTCGGACATGGTTTGGTGTTTTTCCCATGCTTCAGGAACTACCATCATCATAACTTCTGGTAAAGAGCGACCTGTCATTAATAGCAGTTCAACCACCATATCCATAGAAGCAGAATCTGATTTTCCTTCTAAGATAATAGGGAACATTTTTTTGATGTCTTCGCCAAAAACATCACTATTCATCAGTTCTTCTCGAGCTCGCATTCTACTAACGTTACCTCGAAGCGTATTGATTTCTCCATTGTGACACATATAGCGGAAGGGTTGTGCCAATTCCCATGAAGGGAATGTATTGGTGGAAAATCGTTGGTGTACTAATGCCAATCTTGTCACTAAATCATCATCTAATAAATCAGTATAATAACGACTAATGTCCTCGGGCATCAATAAGCCTTTATATATTATCGTAGTTGTTGAGAAACTTGAAAAATAGAAACGATGACTTTCTGAAATTCTTGAGTTTATTATGGTGTGTTCTGCAATTTTTCTTGCAGCAAACATTTTAGCATTAAATTGTTGTTCTGTCAGCTCTAAACCATTTTTACCAACAAAAACTTGCATTACTGTAGGTTCTTTTTCTGCAGCTATCGTACCTAAATTCGAAACATCAACGGGAACATCTCTCCAGCCTATAATTTCCAGGTTTTGATTTTTAATTGCTTCCTCAAAAGTAGATTTACAAAACACGATTTGGTTTTTACTTTTTGGCAGAAAAACCATTCCTACCGAGTATTCTCTGGGTTCTGGAATTTCAAAATCACATACTTTTTTAAAAAAATTATGTGGAATATCAAATAATATTCCAGCACCATCACCGGTTCTTCCATCTGAGCTTACTGCACCACGATGTTCTAATTTTATTAGGATATCGAGTGCTTTGTGAATAATATCATTCGACTTAATTCCATTTAAATTGCAAATAAATCCTGCCCCACAATTGTCATGTTCAAATTCTGGCAAATAAAGACCTTGTTCTTTAACTTTCATTCTTGATAATTTTTATGCAAAAATAAAGATTTCATTAAATATAATGAATTGAAAACGCCCAAGTAATTGTATTTTTACAGTAATAATAGAAATAGGTTCAATTATTAACAATTATACATTCTTATACATTCAAATTGACAAATCGATAATTTGTTTTGGTTTTAAAACTACAATTAGGAGTTAAACTGTTATTATTCTTACTTTTAATTTTAATGTTGCAATCGTTATAGTAGTTCAAATTTTACAATTTTATAATTTAAACCTTCATTATATTCAATTATGGAATCAAATAGGATAAAAATATATCAGAAAAGTTTTTAGTCAATTCAATTTCCATTTTTATTATGAAAAAGATTTTAGTTTTAAGATGAATTGTTCTACTTTTGTGCCACATTATTTCTGGAATAAACTCAGAATCTTGTCAAATACTTTACTATGGATATACACGAATACCAAGGAAAACAAATATTAGCCAGTTATGGCGTAAAAGTACAACGAGGCTATGTGGCCAATAACCCAATTGAAGCTGTTGCTGCTGCAAAACAATTGACTGCTGAAACTGGAACAGGATGGCATGTTATAAAAGCACAGGTTCATGCAGGTGGGAGAGGAAAAGGAGGCGGAGTTAAACTAGCCAAAAATCTTCAACAAGTGGAAGAAATTGCAGAACAAATTATCGGCATGCAATTAATTACACCACAAACGTCTGCCGAAGGTAAAAAAGTGCATAAAGTTTTGATTGCTGAAGATGTTTATTACCCTGGCGAAAGCGAAACTTCTGAGTTTTATGTATCGGTTTTATTGAATAGAAGTGCGGGACGAAACATGATTATGTATTCTACAGAAGGTGGAATGGATATTGAAGAAGTGGCAGAACACACTCCCCATTTAATCTTTACTGAAGAAATTGATCCAACAGTTGGATTACAAGGGTTTCAAGCAAGAAGAATTGCCTTTAATTTAGGTCTTTCTGGAAATGCTTTCAAAGAAATGGTTCAGTTTGTAGATGCTTTATACAAAGCGTATATTGGTTCTGATGCTTCGATGTTTGAAATTAATCCAGTATTGAAAACTTCGGATAATAAAATTATTGCGGTTGATGCCAAAGTGAATTTAGATGACAATGCGTTGTTCAGACATCAAGACTTAGCAGAAATGCGTGACATTTTAGAAGAAAATCCAATTGAAGTTGAAGCAAAGCAAGCTGGTTTAAACTATGTAGATCTTGAAGGAACTGTAGGTTGTATGGTGAACGGAGCTGGATTGGCAATGGCAACGATGGATCTAATAAAATATGCCGGTTTTGAACCTGCAAACTTCTTGGACGTTGGTGGAACTGCCGATGCAAAACGTGTGGAATTAGCGTTCCGTATCATATTGAAAGATCCAAATGTAAAAGCAATTTTGATTAATATTTTTGGAGGAATCGTTCGTTGTGACCGTGTTGCTCAAGGTGTTGTTGATGCATATAAAAATATGGGTGACGCTATCAAAGTACCAATTATCGTTCGTTTGCAAGGAACTAATGCCGCTATTGCAAAAGAATTAATAGACAATTCAGGAATGCCAATTTTATCAGCTGTTGAATTTCAAGAAGCAGCTGACCAAGTTAAAGCGGCGCTTTCTTAATTACTGAAATAGTTATAAAATAGGAAATCCTGTTCACAATTAGCGAACAGGATTTTTTTGTGGTAAATTTATTTTGTTTTCAATGAATAATCACTAATCAGCGCAGTTGGAGAAAGCTTCAAACGGGTGGTTAAATTTCGAATCATTTCAACAGTCAATTTTCGTTTACGGTTTAAAATTTCGGAAACTCTGCTTTTTCCACCAATGGCTTCCACTAAATCAATTTGTTTTAATTGCATTTCTTCCATCCTTATTTTAATAGCTTCTATTGGATCAGGCGCCTCAATCTGATAATTTTTATTTTCAAACTCATCTATCACTAAGGCAAGAATATCTGCCTCATCACTTTCAGGAGTTCCAATGACTGCGTCAAAAAGAAGTTCAAATCTTGCTATAGCTAGTTCATAGTCAGTTTCGGTTTTTATTAGCTTATTGTTCATCATGTAATTTTTTAATTTCCAATTTCTTGTATCACATCCGATTCATAAATTTTATAACCTAAATTATTTTTCAGAGCAAGAGCTAGCATTGCTTTAGCTACTGCTTCACTTTGGATCGGTTTGTACTTTTTTAAGTTACCAAGAAATACAAAAGAAAAGGTTTTCATAAAAAAGGCGCCAATTTTTTCTCCCAAGCGAAATTCTTTTCTATTCCCTAAAAGTAGGGAAGGTTGCAATACAGCAACACTTTTAAAATTACAAGCTTCAAGAAAATTTTGAATTTCTCCTTTTGTTTTCAAATAGAAGTTTCTAGATTTTGCGTCAGCACCAATCGATGAAACAATCAAGAATTGCTGGACGTTGTTTTGCAGAGCAAAAGTTGCGAATTGTCTTGGATATTCAAAATCAACTTTTTTAAAAGCGTCTTGGCTTCCTGCTTTTTTTATAGTTGTGCCAATAGCACAAAAGAAATCATCACCAACGACTAATTCTTTGTACGATTCCGGCTTGTCAAAATTGATGAGGTGTTGCTTTAATTTGGGGTGATGAATACCAGAATCTCTTTTGACGAAAGTG
>CAMDGJ010000032.1 GCA_945897545.1 Flavobacterium psychrophilum | reverse complement strand
TAATGATGGTGCTAGCTTTAAGCTCGCAAGCACAAAACAGTAACAATCCTTGGGCGCTTTCGTTCGGAGTAAATGCAGTTGATACACGGGCTAGTGCTCGTGGTGGAAAAAACTCGCTTGACGCTCACTTGTCTCAAGCTTTCAATGTGAGTGACAATTGGAATATTCTTCCTTCCGTATCTTATTTAAGTATCGCTAGATCCGTAGGAAACAATTTTTCTGTTGGACTTCAAGGTTCAATCAACAAAATGGATAAATTTGTTGTTTTTGATGGAACAAATCCTTCCAGTAATGCTGCAGGTTATGCGGTTACTAATCCAGGAGATTTAATGTATTATGGTATTGACGTTAACGTTAAGTATAGTTTTATGTCATTACTTGGTACTACATGGTTAGATCCTTCTTTAACAGTAGGTGGTGGTTATACTTTCTTAGGTGATAATAGCTACGGAACAGTTCAGCCTGGTGCAGGATTAACTTTCTGGTTTACGGAAAATGTTGGTTTGGCATTAGCTACAGCTTATAAAGTATCTCAAAGTATTGGTGGAGATCGTTATGAAGGTACTGATATTTACACTCCTAAGGCCCCTTCTCATTTCCAACATACTTTAGGTATTACTTTCCAATTTGGAGGAAAAGATACTGATGGAGACGGAATTTATGATAAAAACGATGCTTGTCCAGAAGTGGCCGGTTTAAAACAATTCAATGGTTGTCCTGATACTGACGGAGATGGAATCATCGACGGAAGTGATGCTTGTCCAGATGTATTTGGTTTAGCTACATTAAACGGTTGTCCTGATACTGACGGAGACGGAATAGCTGACAAAGATGATGCTTGTCCAGATGTTAAAGGTTTAGCTGCTTTCAAAGGTTGTCCTGATACTGACGGAGATGGTATAACTGATGCAACAGACAAATGTCCAACTGTAGCAGGTCCTGCTTCAAACGGAGGATGTCCAGTATTAGATGCTGATAAAGATGGTGTTCCAGATTTAGAAGATGATTGTCCTACTGTAGCTGGTCCTGCTAACAATAAAGGATGTCCAGAAGTAACTCCTGAAGTTATCGAAAATCTTAAAATTGAGGCCAGATCAGTATACTTTGATTCAGGAAAATCTACTTTAAAAGGGAATGGTACTCCAGCTCGTTTAGATGCAATGAAAGAAATTCTTAAAAACTATCCAAATGCAAAATTTAGTATTGAAGGACACACAGACAGCGATGGTTCTAACGCTTACAATCAAAAACTTTCTGATGACAGAGCTAATGCGGTTAAAAATGCATTGATAGAAAAAGGAGTAAAACCTGAAAACTTGACTTCTGTAGGTTTTGGTGAAACTAAACCAATCGCTACTAACAAAACTAAAGCAGGTAAAGCTCAAAACAGAAGAACTGAAGTGAAACATGTAGGTGCTAAATAGGAAGGTAAATTGTAATTTACTTTTTAATAAATATTTTTAAAAAGCCATTCTTAATTGAATGGCTTTTTTTATATTTATAGAATGATAAATACTTACTTTTTAGATAAAATTGCAAAAGTTTTAATTGAAGACTATTCTGGAAAACTATCAAAAACTATTGTTGTTTTGCCAAATAAACGTGCTAAAATATTCTTAATAGAAGCTTTAAAAAATCAAGTAAACACTAACGTACTTTCACCTGATATTGTTAGCGTTGAAGAATTTATTCAAGATATTGCAAGTATTCGTCACATAGATCCAGTTGAGTTGTTGTTTGAATTCTACGAAGTCTATTTGTCAATTACTAAAAAGGAAAGCCAACAATCGTTTGAACTTTTTGCCAATTGGGCCAAAACATTACTTCAAGATTTTAACGAGATTGATCGGTACTTGCTGGAACCAAATCACGTACTATCTTATCTAAAAGATATTGAAGATATTAAAAAGTGGGGAATTGAAGTCGAGAACAAAACGCCATTACTCGAAAAATACATAGATTTTTGGAAATTGTTACCCACGTACTACGATTCTCTTTATAGCCATTTACTGAACAAAGGAATTGGTTACCAAGGATTAATTTACAGAGAAGCGGTTAACAATCTAATTCATTTTTCGGATTCCATAAAAGATAAACAATTTGTTTTTGCAGGTTTTAACGCTTTGAATGCATCCGAAGAAAAAATAATACAACATTTAATAGCTTCTGATCAAGCTAAAATTTATTGGGATGCTGATCAAACATTTCTAAATGATCCTTTTCACGACGCGGGATTGTTTATAAGACGATTTAAAGAAAGCTGGAAATATTATAAAGCCAATCCTTTTGAATGGATTGTGAACGACTTCTCGCAGTCCAAAAACATTCAAGTTATAGGCACGCCAAAAACTATTGGTCAAGCCAAAATTGCTGGAAGTATTATAGAAACGATTATCAATAAAAATCCGGATACAAGCCTCGATAAAGTGGTGTTAGTGCTAGGAGAGGAGAATTTATTAGTCCCAGTTTTGTATTCTTTGCCTTCAAGTGTGGGAGCATTGAATATTACGATGGGATATTCGAGTAAGAACAATCCAGCACAGACTTTGATTGCTAAATTGTTTAAAATGCACACGAATGCCTTGTCGAGAAATGCTAAAAGTTATGTCTTTTATTATAAAGATGTATTAGATATCCTGACGCATCCATTGGTAGAACCGTATTCAAAAACTAGTGTATTAGTTAACACAATTAACCAAAACAATTACACTTTTATTACCCATCTGAAATTGATGGAATTAAATTCAAACCCTACGGATTTATTTTTTTTATTATTCGATAAATGGGAAAACGGTTCATTCGAAGTTTTAGAAAGAATTTCAAAATTGCTATTGCGAATTAAAGAAAACTTGAACAGTGACAACGAAGAAGAAAAAATCACAAAAGCTTTTGTTTACTCAATTTTTAAAGTAATAAACAAACTTATTAATTTCTATTCGAAGCGAAAAGAGAAAGAAAATACCGAAGTACTTTATACTATTTTCGACAATATTAATAAAATAGATACATTATACGCCATTTATAAACAAGTAATTGATTTAGCTGAAGTTTCTTTTGAAGGTGAGCCTCTTAAAGGATTGCAAATTATGGGCGTTTTAGAAAGCCGTGTATTGGATTTCGAAACCGTGATTATCACTTCAATGAATGAAGGGAAATTACCAGCCGGAAAATCTCAAAATTCATTTATTCCTTACGATGTCAAAAAAGAATTAGGTTTGCCGACGTTCAAAGAAAAAGACGCCATTTATACCTATCATTTCTATCATTTATTGCAACGTGCGAAGAATATTTATTTGTTATACAATACGGAAAGTGAAGGTTTAGATGCTGGTGAAAAAAGCCGTTTTATTACCCAATTGGAAGTTGAAAAACAACCACAACATAACCTTTCTCACGAAATTTACAATGCTGTTTTGCCCGAAACGGCTTATCAACCTATAGTTGTTGCAAAGTCCGAATCGGTAATGATACGATTGAAAGAAATTGCTGCGAAAGGATTTTCTCCATCTTCATTGACGAGTTATATTCGAAATCCGATTGATTTTTATTTCCAAAAGATTTTACGAATTCGTGAAGTCGAAGAAGTCGAGGAAAATATCGCTTTGAATACGTTGGGAACAATTATACACGAAACTTTGGAAGCCTTATACACACCATTTATCGGAAAGTTCTTGTCCGAAACTGATGTTTTAAGTTGCTTCAAATTGTTGGATGATGAAGTATTGAAACAATTTAAATTGGTTTACAAAGAGGGAGAAATCAAGAAAGGAAGAAACCTTTTGGCTTTTGAAGTAGCAAAACGCAATGTTTCCAATTTCTTGAAAGTCGAATTAGAAAGTATAAAAAATGGCGATGCGATAAAAGTACTTCATTTGGAAAAAGCCTGTGAAAGAATTTTGGAACATCCGAGTTTGCCGTTTCCAATAAAAATTGCCGGAAAAGTGGACCGAATTGAAGAGCGCAACGGTCTTATCCGAATTATAGATTACAAAACCGGTAAAGTAGAAAAGACAAATGTCACTTTAAAATCGTGGAGAGGATTAACTGACGAAATCAAAAACGATAAAATCATTCAAGTTTTGGCCTATGCTTTTATATATGAAAATGAAGCCAATGGAAAACCAATCGAAGCTGGAATCATTTCTTTCAAAAACTTGAAATCAGGGTTTTTGCCTTTTAATTTTAAAGAAGGAAAAGAGGAAAAAACGACAATTGATGCGGCTATTTTCAATGAATATGTAGAACAAATGGTTTTGTTGTTGAATGAAATTTTGGATGTTACAAAAACTTTTGAGGAGAAGGTTTAAACCGTAAACTATAGTAATGTTAGGCTGTCATTGCGAGGAACGAAGCTATCTTACGAACACGAGCACACTAGTTAGCAACTTAATGAGATTGCTTTGTTCCTCGCAATGACATATTTAAAAAGTCCAATAAAACCGTGGCTAATTCATCTTTATTTTCGATGTGGCTCATGTGTCCGTCAGGAAAAGTTACCAATTGAACTCTGGTGTTTTCTATTTGTTCCAGAGAATCTTTGTAAAGTAAGACAGGATCTTTTTTTCCAAGAATAAGCATTTTCGGATAAGGCGTAAGATGCAATAAAACCTCTCAATCCTTGCGGATTTTCATTCCTTCGAGCGAAGCAACGATGCCTTGTAATGGTGTTTTTAAAGCTTCGGTTTTTACTTTTTCGATTTCGGAAATCATTTTTCCTCGATTTTCTTCGCTAAATAAATTAGCAATAGAAAGCCGTATAAAAGTGGTATAATCTTTCTTTACAGCTTTTATTGCGCGATCCCGATTTGTTTTTCGTTCTTCGCTGTCGGCTTTTGAAGTCGAATTTTGTAAAACCAAAGATTTTACAGTTGAAGGATATAATTCGGCGAAAGCCAAAGCAACATAACCGCCCATCGAATGACCTACAAACGCCGCTTTTCGGATTCGTAATTTAAAGCAGGAATACAACCTGCAATACCACTTTTCATGCCTTCCTTCACCATAGTGGTATTCCATACTAAAAACATGGGTGCTTAAATAATAGGGTGCTTTATATTTAAAAGTTGTGTGAGTTTGGTTTCCCTTGACATTATTATATATGCCGCTTACTTACATATAATCTAAATTATTTTAAATTAAAAATACATTTTTATGGTATTATAAATTTCTGGAAGATTTAATGATATATATTTAAAAATCAACGTTTTATGAAAAAATATTTAATTCGAAACATAATATTATATATATTTGCCTACAAAATTAATCTATTTAAAATTATTTAATTTTAATTTCTACTGTTTAATGTTGAACAAAACACCTGACAACCCCCCGAAAATAAAACCTTACGATGGTAACGACTCTATTTTATGGTCAGTAATGATTCCCGTTTACAATTGTTTTAATTACATTCAAATCACATTAAACAGCGTTCTTCAACAAGCTCCTAGTAGCGAATTAATGCAAATTGAAGTTATTGATGATTGCAGTACCGATGGTGACGTTGAAAAATTAGTTAATGAGGTTGGAAAAGGTCGAATCACATATTACAGGCAACAACAAAATGTTGGGAGTTTAAGGAATTTTGAAACGTGTATAAATCGTTCCAAAGGAAAATATATACACCTTCTGCATGGGGACGATAAAATAGATTTTGGGTTCTATAATGAAATAGAAACTTTATTTCACAATTTCCCACAAGCTGGGGCTGCTTTTACTAATTTTAAATATATTGATAGCAAGAATAATTTAGTTGACATTAAAAACAAAAAAATTCTTGATTCTCCAGGTGAGATACTTAATTTTATTGATATGATTGCTGTACGACAATTAATACAACCACCAGCAATGGTTGTGAAGCGCACTACATACGAGACTTTAGGCAGTTTTTTTGCCGTTCATTTTGGTGAAGATTGGGAAATGTGGACTAGAATAGCATCAAAATTTCCAATAGTTTACTCACCTAAATATCTAGCTTTTTATAGAGTATTTCACGGTATAGGAATAAGCCATAACAGTTTTATTACTGGCCAAAATGTTATGGATATGAAAAAGGTTATTAACATTATACAAAATTATATACCAGTTAATAAACAATCCAAAATAAAAAAAGCATCCTTAGAATATTATGCAAAATATTGTGCTAAAGTTGCTAATAGTTTATTACTTGATAACAAAGATGCTGCATTTAGGCAAATTAGAGGTGCTTGGAGTATAAGTAAGGATTATAAAACGCTTTTTTGGATAGTTCGATTTTATTCTATGTACATTTTAAGATATAAGCAAATTGAAAATTTATGGTACAGCACTAAAAAGAATGCGTCTAAGATGAAATTAAATAATTTTTGATAATGAGTAAAAAAGAAATTGATCATGAATTATTAAATTGGGAATGGGAAATTAAACCAGAGACATCGTGGTGGAACCTTAATTTTAAGGAACTTGTATCTTATAAAGATTTAACACTTCAATTAGCAAGAAAAGAATTTCTTGGTTTATATCAGCAAACTTTATTAGGTCCTTTTTGGGCGTTACTCCAACCTTTGCTTACCGTAATTACCTATGTAGTTGTATTTAATCGTGTTATTGGAATTTCTACTGGTAGTGTACCGCCTTTTTTATTTAATCTTATTGGTATTACACTTTGGAATCTTTTTTCAGAAATGTTTTTACAAACCTCAAAAACCTTTTCCCTAAATGTTGAAATTTTTTCTAAAGTATATTTTCCCAGAATTATAGTTTCTTTTTCTACTCTTTGGCTTCAATTGATATTATTTAGTATTCAACTTCTTTTATTGTTTGCTACATATTTATACTTTTCTATAATAGGTGATTTACATTTCGATATTTCTAGAATCTTTTTAATTTTCCCTATAATAGTAATAACAACAGGTATTGGGTTTGGTGGCGGTTTAATTTTCTCGGTACTTACAGCAAAATACAGAGATCTTACAGCTTTAATCCAACTTATTATACGATTGCTAATGTTTGTGTGCCCAATATTTTACACATTAAGTATGGTGCCTGAAAACATGCAGTGGTTGGTAATTATTAATCCGTTGTCATCACTCTTTGAATATTTTAGATTTGCATTTTTAGGAACTGGTACTTTAAACACATTCTTACTAATGTATAGTGCCGTTTTTATGGTAATTATTGTATGTTTTGGAATTATGCTATTTAATAAAATGAGTGATAAATTAATAGATATTTTATAAAAAAAATATGTTGGATATTGTAATACAGGCTGAAAATATTTCAAAAATGTACAAACTTGGAAGCATAGGTTCAGGGTCTTTACGTCGTGATATGCAATATTGGTGGGAACGCGAAATTCTTAAAAAGGAAAACCCAAATCAATATATCAATGGAAGTAACAAGATTGATAACGCCGATATGATCTGGGCACTCAAAAATGTTAATTTTGAATTAAAACGAGGTGAAGCATTAGGAATCATTGGAAGCAATGGGGCTGGAAAATCGACCTTATTAAAAGTGCTATCTAGAATTATTAAACCTACTGAAGGTATTGTTCGTGGTCGTGGTCGTATAAGTAGTCTATTGGAGGTTGGAACCGGCTTTCACTCTGAACTTACTGGTAGAGAGAATATTTTTATTAGCGGTCATATATTGGGAATGAAAAAAATTGAAATACTTGCCAAGTTTGATGAAATAGTTGATTTTTCAGGTGTTGAAGCATTTATTGATACACCCGTAAAAAGATATTCCTCTGGTATGTATGTTCGTTTAGCCTTTGCTGTCGCAGCACATTTAGAGCCAGATATTCTCATTGTTGATGAAGTTTTGGCTGTTGGAGATGCTGATTTTCAGAAGAAATGTCTAGGTAAAATGAATGATGCCTCAAATAAAAGTGGACGTACTATTATATTTGTAAGTCATAATTTGCAAGCTGTAAACAATCTTTGCACAAATGCGTTATGGCTAGAAAAAGGTAGTGTTCGTTCAATAGGAAATACAAAATCAGTTGTCAATGAATATTTAAGCACTCTACACAAAAAAAGTTTGATAAAAGAATTTTCTACACTTAACGAAGCGCCGGGTAATGATTTTATTAGGGTGATGTATATAGAACTTATTCCTGATCTTTTAGACCCAAATGAGGTCCTAGATATTAGAACTCCACTAACTGTGAAGTTTAGATTTTATAATGCCAGTGATAATATAGTGATATCTACCGATTTATTACTTTTTACATTAGCCGGTGAGTGTATTTTTGATATACCTTCAAAGCCTGCCACATATAAAAAAGGATTTATTGAAGGTGAATGTAAAATTCCAGGGAATTTTCTAAATGATGGCTCTTATTCATTTACGCTACATTTTGCAAAAGATACTTCTTCTGAGTTATTTTCATATGAAGAATGTTTAATGTTTGATATAGCAGATTATCGTGAAAATATTAATTGGTATGACAAGTGGTGGGGGCATGTTCGCCCAGATTTTCCTTTGTTATTAACGCCGACAGGAAATGATTTAAAAAGTTTATAACATTGAGAATACCAAAATCACCACCTCAAATAGCAACTTTAACTGATGAATCACATCGTCCGTTGTGGTCGGTAATGATTCCCACTTACAATTGTACAAACTATTTAATTGAGACTATAAAAAGTGTTTTACTTCAGGATATTGGGGAAGATAACATGCAAATTGAAGTTGTAGATGATTGTAGCACAGACGCCAATGTACAAGAACTTATTCAAATAATTGGACAAGGAAGAGTTAAGTATTATAGGCAGAAGCAAAATGTTGGCAGTCTCAGGAATTTCGAAACTTGTATTAGTAGATCTCGAGGGAAATACATCCATTTATTGCATGGCGATGATAGGATTAAAAAAGGATATTATGTAGCTATAACAGAAGTTTTTGAAAAATTCCCTAATGCTGGAGCGGCTTTTTGTGCATGGGAACATATTGATAGCCATGGAGTCTTTTCACATCAATCTCGTTTAGAAGCTGATACACCTTGCGTATTAGAAAATTGGTTATATAAACTTGCCGAACATCCTCGCTTGCAATATGTCGCAATGACAGTAAAGCGGGAAGTGTATGAGAAAGTGGGGAGTTATTATCTTGCCAATTATGGAGAAGACTGGGAAATGTGGGCTCGCATAGCCAAATACTATGATACGGCTTACATACCTGAATTCTTGGCGGAATACAGAGAGCATGAAAACTCCATTACTTGGCGCAGTTACCAAACTGGTCAAAACATTAAGGATATTGATAAGGTTATCAAAATAATAGGTAGTTATCTTCCTAAAAAAAATCAACGTGCAAGTCTTAAAAATGCAAAAAAAAATTATGCCCTTTGGGTATTGAATGAGACTTTTAGAGTTTGGTTTATCAATAAAAACAATAAAACAGTTTATAATCAAATAAAGAGTATTTTGGTCACTTACACAGATAAGGATATCCTATCAAGAATAGTATATTTATTACTTTACATTTGGAGTGCAAAATTCCGCAAAACGTTAAAAAAAATATTTAAGTGATTTATGGCTATGTCTGAAATAACTCCCTACCAAATATGTCATGTTCAATTAAAAACACAGGGCATCTCTGTAATTACTTCATTAGAAGCAGATAAGAGTTATTATTTTGTTTTTTGGTGGTTAAAAATACCATTAGGCGATTTATATATTGATAAAGGATACGATGTTGATTTTACAAAAAAAATGTTTGAAGCTATTATTCCAACTCTAAAAAAGTATGGCAATAGCGATCATGACATAAATGATATAGCTAACGCATATAATAATAAGGATTTTTTGAATTTCTCAGAACTCATTGAAAAAATATTATCTCCATACTTATTAATAGAGATACCTAAAAAAGTGGAGATTTCTGTTATTGTATGCACTCGTAATCGTAGTGATAGCTTGAAAAATTGTCTTGAAAGTTTGAACAGTCAAACCTGTATGCCTAATGAAATAATAGTAGTAGACAATGCACCATCAGATGATTCTACGAGATTAGTTGTGGAATCTTATGAAAACGTCACCTACTACAAAGAATCACTTCCTGGATTAGATATCGCTAGAAATAGTGGTGCAAGAGTTGCTAATTGCCCCATAGTAGCTTATACAGATGATGATGTTTTGGTTGATACTTTGTGGTCTTATCGAATTTGGGAAACTTTTTTAAACAAAACTATTCACGCAATGACGGGATTGGTAATAGCCTCTTCTCTTGAAACCGAAAGTCAGCAAATTTTTGAAAAAAATTGGGGATTCAATAAGGGTTATCAAGATATCTATTTTAGTAAAGAATTTATTAATAATATTTCAACAATACCAAAAGTATGGGAAATAGGAGCTGGTGCCAATATGGCTTTTAGGAAAAGTGCTATTGAAATCGTTAATTATTTTGATGATAGACTAGATGTTGGTGCAGCAGGATGCAGTGGTGACTCCGAAATATGGTTTAGGATTTTATCTAAAAATATGTCTATTCATTACAATCCAAGAGTGTTCGTATATCATGAGCATCGAAAGGAAATGAAGCAACTTCATAAACAACTTTTTGGCTATATGCGTGGCCATGCCGCTTCGGTATTAATTCAACATAATCAAAATAAAAAAATTGGATATAAGAAATACTTGTATTATGATCTACCTCGTTATTATTTCTTGTTGATTCGTGCAGGATTGCCAAATTATAATTTTCGTTACCAAACATTATGGAGTGAAATAAGAGGTCTAATTTCTGGAGTGAGATTTTATAATAAAAATAAACATAAGCCACCATTAACTTTTTAAAACATCAATGGTAAAATCTACAAACTCGATATCACCTTTAGTTTCTATTATTATTCCTTGCTATAATCATGGGAAGTATTTAGCAAATGCAATTCAAAGCGTTTTATCACAAAATTATCCATTAGTTGAAGTTATTGTTGTTGACGACGGGTCTATTGATGATACAAAAACAGTTTGTTTAGAATATCCTGTTAAATACATATTTCAAAAAAATTCTGGATTATCTGCTGCTAGAAATACAGGTATAAAACATGCTAATGGGGAGTTCTTGGTTTTTTTAGATGCAGATGATTGGCTTTTAGATAATGCTATAAAAAATAATCTTGATTTTTTGTTAAACAATGTGGAGGCTGCATTTGTATCTGGAGGATATGAACTGTTTTTTGAACCTGAAGATAAAACTTGGACTATCCAACAAAACATAGTAGATGATGCTTATTGTAAACTATTAGAAGGTAATTTTATAGGTATGCATGCCACTGTTATGTACAGAAAATGGGTATTCGAGAAATTTGTCTACAATGAATCTTTATCATATTGCGAAGATTATGATTTGTATCTTCAAATAACAAGATTTTATCCCATTATTCACCACAACAAATTAATTGCTGTCTATAGAAAACATGATCATAATATGTCTGCAAATTATGTTGGGATGATGAATGCTGCATTAAAGGTTTTGTCTTTTCAGAAGAAGAACCTTAAAACAAAATTTGAAAAAAAAGCTTACAGAAAAGGCCTTCTTTATTGGGAAACTTATTATTCAACAAAAATTTATGATAAATTGATTGGGAAATTATATGCTGGAGAGGTAAAATTTGATAAAAATGAACTGACTATTTTGAAAAGTAATAACAAAGAACTTTTTAAATCATTTACCAACCAACCTTTTGAAGCATACGATGGTAAAAGAAAAAATTTAAAGGACATTATGAAAAATATAATAAGAGGGATTTATCATAAAATTACAAAGAGGACACAAGTACCCAAAATAGGTGAAATTAAGCTGGGTCATTTAAACAGAACAACTCCATTTAGCACTCAATTTGGTTATGATCGCGGGGGGCCAATAGATCGCTATTACATTGAAAATTTTCTTAACGAAAACGCCTCATTAATTAAAGGGCGCATTTTAGAAATTGGAGATAATGAATACACCTTAAGATTTGGAGGAAATAAGATTGAAAAAAGCGACATTTTACATATTGATGATTCCAATAAACAAGCGACATTTATTGGCGATTTAAGTAATGCGCCTCACCTACCCTCTAACACCTTTGATTGTATCATACTTACTCAAACTTTACATTTAATTTATGATTATAAAGCAGCTATAGAAACATGCTATAGAGTTTTAAAAAAAGGTGGCGTGTTAATATTAACAGTGCCTGGTATTAGCCATATAGCGCAAGATGAATGGCGTAAATACTGGCTATGGTCATTTACAAACGCAGCCATGGAAAAAATAATGGAGGCGCATTTTTCAAAAAAAAATATATCCATAAACACCTATGGAAATGTGTTAGTTGCTAGTGCTTTTTTATATGGAATGGGTTTGACAGAACTAAAAAAAGAACAACTAGATTATAATGATCCGCATTATCAAGTAATCATTACGGTTAAGGCCGTAAAATAAATATGGAATGATGTTAAATCGGATAAAAAAATATTTAAGTCTATCAGAACCTAAAGCTATTGTTTTAATGTATCATAGGGTATGTAATATTAAAACAGATCCCTGGCAAATGGCTGTTAGTCCAAATAATTTTGAAGAACATATCAAAATGATTACCAAAAGCTTCAAAGTTTTATCACTTACCGACTTAGAGAAACAATTAGGTCAAGGCAAAATAGAACGCAATAGTATTTATGTAACATTTGATGATGCCTACTATGATAATTTCTTATATGCTAAACCTATATTAGAAAAATATCATTGTCCCGCAACTTTCTTTGTGTCCTCGCATTTTATAGACAAACAAGAATTATTTTGGTGGGATGAATTAGAAAGCATCATCCTTTACTCTAGAATTTTACCTGGAAAACTTACAATGAACATCAATGATACTATTCATCATTTTGAGTTTGAAATAGAAAAATTAACCGATGAAATTCAAAAAAAGCATGAATCATGGAATTACCAATTAGAACCACCAACAAATCGTTGCAAATTGTACCTTAATATATCTGAACTTTTAAAACCACTACCCTATGAAAAAATAGTTGCTGCCTTGAATTATATAAAAAAATGGAGCGATTTTACTTCAAATAAATCGGTTGAAAATTTACTAATGAGTTCCAAACATTTAAAACATTTGTCAAATAATAAATTATTCAGTTTAGGAATACACACTAAAACACATCCTGCCTTGGCAAACCATTCATTTGAATTTCAGTTAGATGAAATTTATGGATCTAAACATTATCTCTCAAATATTAACCATTCACATATTAATACTATAGCATATCCTCATGGCAACTACAATAATGAAACTCTTATAGCTGCTAGGCAAAATGGGGTTACTTTAGGTTTTACTACCGAAGAGCATATAATTACTAGAAGTTCTTCGCCACTTACCTTAGGCCGTCTTTGGGTGGTTAATTCTGATGAATTAGTGCTCAAAAATAACATTATTAAAATGCTATAAATACCTAAATTAAATGTTTTGTATTGTAACTTTTTGGCACTTCCCAACCAAATATCATAAACTATTACAAAATAAGCAGCACTTGAAATTGCTTCTCATAACGTTGCTTGGTCTGTAAATACGGCTTCACCAAAGTAACCAGTTACCAACATCACCACTGATAATCCGATTAATCGCCACATTAAGGAGGATTTAGCACCAGCAACTTTTAGAATAAGATAAAACTCTACACACATTAATGGCACTGTTAAAATCCAATCTACATATCTAAAAAATGTAGGTGATTCCATATTAGCAGCCCAATAATCTCTCATGTAGAAATAATGAACTGTAGCAATAAATGTCATTAGTCCTGAGGCTAAAACAGGAGTCCTTATGCTGCCCCCCTTTTTTATCAAATTGATTCAACGCTAGAAAACTAAAGTGTAAAGCTCTCACTTTTAGGAATGAGCAACTATAAACACTTATTATAAAATGCCAAACAACCTAATTTGGTGCACTAATCGCCTAGTAAAATTGATACGCCCGAAGATTTAAAAACCTATGTTCAAAAGGCCACTGACGTTTATTACCATAAAACGGCTTACCAACCTATTGTGATTCCAAGTAGAAAAGACAAATGTCACTTTAAAATCTTCGAAAGGTTGAACTGACGACATCAAAAACGATAAAATCATTCAAGTTTTGGCCTATGCTTTTATGTATGAAAATGAAGCGAATGGAAAACCTATTGAAGCTGGAATTATTTCTTTCAAAAATTTAAAATCTGGATTTTTGCCTTTTAATTTTAAAGAAGGAAAAGAGGATAAAACGACAATTGATACGGCTATTTTCAATGAATATGTAGAACAAATAGTTTTGTTGTTGAATGAAATTTTGAATGAAGAAATATCTTTTGAAGAAAAGATTTAACCACAAAGACCACAAAGGTTGCGCACACGAGCGAAAGCGAACAGATGAAGTAAAGTTCACAAAGAGATTTTAAACGCTTTTAAAAAACCCCAACAAAACATTCTTTAATTCTTCTCGGTTTTCAATATGACTCATATGTCCATCGGGGAAAGTGACAAGTTTTACGGCGGTATTTTCAATTTGTTTCAGATTATCTTCATAGTTCAAAACGCCGTCTTTTTCCCCTAAAATTAACATCATAGGAAAAGTTGCAGAACCTAATAAAGCTTCTCGATCTTTCCTGATTTTCATTCCTTCGAGCGAAGCAACGATGCCTTGTAATGGTGTTTTTAAAGCTTCGATTTTTACTTTGTCGATTTCGTAAACCATTTTTTCTCGATTTTCTTCGCTAAATAAATTAGTGATAGAAAGTCTTACGAATGTGGTGTACTCTTTCTTTACGGCTTTTATCGCACGATCTCGATTGGTTTTTCGTTCCTCACTGTCGGCTTTTGAAGTCGAATTTTGTAAAACCAAAGCTTTTACAGTTGAAGGATATAATTCGGCGAAAGCCAAAGCAACATAACCGCCCATCGAATGCCCAACGAAAATCGCCTTCCGAATTCTTAATTTTGATAAAACTGCACGAACTACTTCAGCGTTTTCTTCCATAGAATGTACATATCCCAAACATTCCGTTTCGCCGTGACCTAATAAGTCTACGGTTATAACTCGGTGCTTTTTGCTCAGTTCCGGAACTAAGTCCTGCCACATCATTTGGTTTTCCAAAAAACCGTGAAGCAATACAACAGCATTGCCTTTTCCGTTATCGGAATAGGAGATTTGTGTGTTTTTGTATGTAATATGATTCATTTATTTGACTTTCAAAAAACCATTTAAAATTAAACCATTAAGTTATTAAGAAAATTAAGACTTGTAGAATTTCTTAATAAAACTTAATTTCTTAATGGTTAAAAAAAGCAACCGAAAAAATGATTTAAGAATTCATCAAACTCTCAATTTCCTCAATTTCAATCGGGATATTGCGCATTAAGTTAAATGGTTCACCCGATTTTTGAACGACTATATTGTCTTCTAATCGAATTCCGAAACCTTCGGCTGGAATATATATTCCGGGTTCTACGGTGAAAACCATATTAGCTTGCATTGGTTCGGTTAGTTTTCCGTAATCGTGGGTGTCTAATCCCATATTGTGTGAAGTTCCATGCATAAAATATTTTTTGTACGCTGGCCATTCTGGGTTTTCGTTTTGCACATCGGCTTTGTCGATAAGTCCTAAACCAAGTAACTCTGAAGTCATTATTTTGCCTACTTCGATATGGTATTGTTTCCAGAGCGTTCCTGGAGTAAGCATTTTTGTAGCTTCATTTTTCACACGCAAAACAGCATTGTAAACTGCTTTTTGTCGTTCGTTATAACGTCCTGAAACAGGTATTGTTCTAGTTAAGTCGCTTGAATAATTGGCGTATTCAGCAGCAACGTCAAGTAAGATTAAATCACCACCTTTGCATTGTTGGTTGTTTTCGATGTAATGTAACACATTAGCATTATTTCCCGATGCTATAATTGGCGTGTAAGCAAATCCTTTGGAGCGATTGCGAATGAATTCGTGAATTAGTTCGGCTTCTATTTCGTATTCCATTACATTTGGTTTCACGAATGACAATAATCTACGAAAACCTTTTTCGGTAATGTCGCAGGCATTTTGGATTAAATCCAATTCTTCCGTCTCTTTTATGGAACGGATGCGTTGCAAAATCGGATTGCTTTTGGCGACCTGATGTGCTGGGTACTTTTCTTTCCACCATTTTACAAAACGGGCTTCGCGAGTTTCGGTTTCCACGGTAGCGCGATAGTGCTCGTTAGTGTTAATATAAATCGTATCGCAAAGTGTCATCATTTCGAATAAAACTTTCTCAACATCTTGCAGCCAATGCACGGTTTTGATTCCAGAAACTTCAAAAGCGCGGTCTTTGGTCAATTTTTCGCCTTCCCAAATCGCTATATGCTCGCTGGTTTCTTTCAGGAACAACATTTCGCGCTGGTTTTCATAAGGAGCATCAGGAAATAGCAATAATATGCTTTCTTCCTGATCAACGCCACTTAAATAGAAAATATCACGGTGCTGTGCAAAGGGCAAAGTGCTGTCTGCAGAAACGGGATAAATGTCATTGGAATTGAAAATAGCTACGCTATTTGGTTTCATTTGAGACGTGAATTTAGCTCGATTTTTTATGAATAGTTGACGGTCGATTTGATGGTATTTCATAAGGCATTTATTAAATTTTGAATACTCAAAAGTAGAAACTTTGGAAGCAAAAATGGAAGTTTATAAAAATATTTTTGATAATTAGTTCGGAATTTTATTTCAATGCAAATAGATTTTTTTATTAATCATTTTTTTGACTTTATAAAAATGGTAATATCGTAAAATATAGAGCACTAAAAAGAGGCAGATTATTTATTAAATAATTAAAATAAGAATTGTTATAAATAACAACGAAAAGGTTGTAGTTCATATCTATTTGCTTTATTTTTGCATAAATTTTATAAATTATATTCAAATTTCTTATTGCTCAATCTACGTTTTTGAAGTCGTCAATTGCTAAGAAAGTGGCTATGGCGCTTTCAGGTCTTTTTTTGATTTCGTTTCTATCGCTTCACTTTTTTATTAATATGGTTTCAGTTTTTAGCGCTGAGGCATTTAATGCGATGTCACATTTTATGGGTTATAATCCTGTAATTCAATTTGTAATGCAACCAGTTTTAATTGCTGGAGTTATTTTTCACTTCGTTATGGGTTTTGTTTTAGATTTGAAAAACAGAAGTGCTAGACCAATTAAGTATGCAAATTATAATGGTGCAGCAAATGCATCGTGGACTTCAAGAAATATGATTATTTCTGGAGTAGTAGTGTTGGCTTTTTTAGGACTGCATATGTATGATTTTTGGTTTGCTGAAATGAACTATAAATATATCGCTGTAAATGTTATCGATGAAAATAGATATTATGAAGAGTTAGTTCATAAATTTGAAAATCCAGTTCGTACTGTTTTGTATTGTATTGCTTTTGTTCTTTTGTCATTGCACTTGTGGCACGGTTTTAATTCGTCGTTTCAATCTGTAGGGTTTAACAATAAATATTCAAAATCATTACATAAATTAGGATATGCTTTTGCAATAGTAGTTCCTTTTGGTTTTATTTTTATTGCATTATTTCATCATTTTAATCATATTTAATATTTAATTATAATGGCATTAGATTCAAAAGTTCCTAG
>CAMDGJ010000031.1 GCA_945897545.1 Flavobacterium psychrophilum | reverse complement strand
ACCCGAAGTCTGAATGTGGTATTTCAACATTTGCGCTCTTTCATCGGCCCCATATTTATTTTTCATAGCTTTCGCCCAAATTTTCCTTGCCACACGACCTATAACCGCATATTCGGGATCAATTCCGTTCGAGAAAAAGAACGATAAATTAGGTCCAAAATCATTGATTTTCATTCCGCGACTCAAATAATATTCTACGTAAGTGAATCCATTAGAAAGCGTGAAAGCCAATTGCGAAATCGGGTTGGCTCCCGCCTCGGCGATATGATAGCCCGAAATCGAAACCGAATAGAAGTTTTTCACCTTCTCAGTAATGAAATATTCCTGAACATCTCCCATTAAACGCAAAGCAAATTCAGTCGAGAAAATACAGGTGTTTTGGGCTTGGTCTTCTTTGAGAATATCAGCCTGAATCGTTCCTCTAACTTTCGAAAGTGTTTTGGCTTTTATTTCGTTATAAATTTCCAAAGGCAAAACTTGGTCTCCGGTCACGCCCAAAAGCATCAATCCCAAACCATTGTTTCCTTCAGGTAAAGCCCCCCGACCCCCGAAGGGGGAGTCAGCACCTTGAAAAATTGGACGCGCTAATCCCTTATTTTCATAAATATCGAGCAATTTTGACTCGACAAGATGCTCTAATTTATTATTGACAATATATTTCTCGCATTGTTGATCAATCGCCGCATTCATGAAAAAGCCTAACATCATTGGCGCAGGACCATTAATGGTCATACTCACCGAAGTCATTGCATCGACCAAATCAAAACCTGAATACAATTTTTTGGCATCGTCGAGGCAACAAATAGAAACTCCAGCATTTCCTATTTTCCCGTAAATGTCGGGACGAATATGAGGGTCATTTCCGTATAAAGTAACGCTATCAAAAGCCGTTGACAATCGTTTTGCAGGCAAACCAGCACTCACATAATGGAAACGTTTGTTGGTTCGTTCCGGTCCGCCTTCACCAGCAAACATTCGTGATGGATCTTCGCCTTCACGCTTGAAAGGATATAATCCAGCGGTAAAAGGAAATTCTCCCGGAACGTTTTCTTGTAAGTTCCATCGTAAAATATCGCCCCAAGCTTGGTACTTTGGTAAAGCAATTTTTGGGATTTGAACATGTGAAAGTGATTCAGAATGGGTTTCAATCTTTATTTCTTTATTTCGAACCTTGAAAGTGTAAAATTCTTCTTTGTACTTATTGACTTTCTCATTCCAAGTCAGGATAATTTCCCAATTATAGGAATCCAAATCCATTTTTACTCGGTCAAATTCTGCCAAGAGTAACTGCAAAAATTGATGAGATTCCTCCTTCGTCGGAATGACAAAACTATCGTCGACTCCAAACTTTGTAAGGTTTAGTTTGACATTTGCAACAGATTCAATCGTTTTGAAAATGCCATATAATTTCTGCGCAACTTCAACTTGGCTTAAAGCCGTAGCATCATATTTCCTATTGTTTTCTGCAATTTCTGAAAGATAACGTGTTCGTTGAGGAGGAATCACGAAGACTTTTTCGCTCATTTCGTGAGAGATTTTGAAAGTTGATTTCAAATCGGAATTTGTATTTTCCTCAATCTTCTGCATTATCGCTTTGTAGAGCGCATTCATTCCTGGATCGTTGAACTGTGATGCCATAGTTCCAAAAACGGGTAAAGTATCTAAATCTGCATCCCAAAGATTATGGTTGCGCTGGTATTGTTTTTTCACGTCACGTAAAGCATCGAGTGAACCGCGTTTGTCGAATTTGTTTATCGCTACCAAATCAGCAAAGTCGAGCATATCGATTTTTTCCAACTGGGTCGCCGCTCCAAATTCGGGTGTCATTACATAAAGGGAAACATCCGAATGCTCCATGATTTCAGTGTCAGACTGCCCAATTCCTGAAGTTTCAAGAATTATAATGTCATATTTTGCCGCTTTTATAACCTGAATCACATCGGCAACGTATTTCGACAAGGCTAAATTGGATTGTCTGGTTGCCAAAGAACGCATATAAACTCTAGGATTATTGATGGAATTCATCCTAATTCGATCCCCAAGTAAAGCGCCACCTGTTTTGCGTTTTGATGGATCTACAGAAATGATTCCGATGGTTTTTTCTGGAAAATCAATTAAAAAACGACGCACTAATTCGTCTACCAATGAGGATTTTCCTGCGCCACCAGTTCCGGTAATTCCTAGAACAGCCCCCCCCGCCCCCGAAGGGGGAGCTATGAATAGTTTATGAAATTGTTCTTGATCATTTTCGGCTAAAGAAATTAAACTTGCTATCGTATTTACGTCTTTTTCTTGAAGTAGTTGCTTAACACCCTTCCCTTTGGGAAGGGTTGGGGATGGGCTTGGATAATCGGATTGTTGCACCAAATCATTAATCATTCCCTGCAATCCCATCGCTCGGCCATCGTCTGGCGAATAAATTCTGGTAATGCCGTAGGCTTGTAATTCAGTTATTTCAGATGGAAGAATAACACCTCCGCCGCCGCCAAAAATTTTGATGTGTCCTGCTCCTTTTTCTTTTAGCAAATCGTACATGTATTTGAAATACTCGTTATGACCGCCTTGATAGGATGTCATCGCGATGGCATTGGCATCTTCTTGAATGGCCGTATTCACAACTTCTTCAACACTTCTGTCGTGACCCAGATGAATAACCTCAACCCCGGTAGACTGAATAATTCTACGCATGATGTTGATGGCGGCATCGTGTCCGTCAAAAAGGGATGCGGCAGTTACAATTCTTACTTTGTTGACGGGGGTGTAAAGTTTTACGAGCTCCATTTTATGAATATGATAATTTACGACTGCAATCTACATAAATTTTTATGAAAAAATTAATAAAAATTACATAAAGTGCAAAATATCATAACTGTTATTTTATAATGAAAAATAAGATTAATTTTGAGAAAAATTATTAATGTACGGATTGTCTAGCCCTGATGGAAATGGAAAGCCTAGAACTATAAAAAGTAGTTTTTCTTGACATAAAAAAGCGACTAAAGGAAGCTCTTTTTGTGGCTTAGAAAAACAGTTTTTAAAGTGAGGACTTGAAATATACAGCAGGAAACAGCTACAAATAAAAACAGTATGCAAAAAATTATTATTCTTATTCATTGCGAAGACCAAAAAGGAATTATCGCCGCAGTAACGGATTTCATTCTAAAAATAGAAGGAAATATTACATATATCGACCAACATGTTGATTTTGAGCAAAATGTATTTTTTATGCGATTGGAGTGCGAGCTAGCAAATTCAAATAGTGATTTACCTGCCATAAAAAATGAATTTGACTTATCAATAGCGGCCGATTTTAATATGGCCTGGGAAATCAATACAAAGGAACTAAAACCAAAAATGGCTTTGTTTGTTTCGAAATATGATCATTGTTTGTTTGATATTTTAGGGCGTTACAGTGCTGGTGAATTGAATGTCGAAATCCCGATGATTGTAAGCAATCACGAAGATTTAAAACCCATCGCGGAACGCTTTGACATTCCGTTTTATTATGTTCCTTTTACCAAGGAAAACAGGGAAGAAGGCGAAAAACAACAAATCGAATTGCTCCAGAAACACAAAATAGATTTCGTTGTATTGGCACGCTATATGCAAATCATCTCTCCTACTTTAATATCACTTTACGAAAATAAAATCATCAATATTCATCACTCGTTTTTACCTGCTTTTCCAGGAGCCAAACCCTATCATTCGGCATTTAAAAGAGGTGTGAAAATTATAGGAGCCACAAGCCATTATGTTACGCAACATTTAGATGAAGGCCCAATTATTGAGCAGGACATCACTCGTGTATCACACATTAACTCCATTGAAGATTTTATTATGAAAGGTCGTGATCTGGAACGCGTCGTTTTGGCAAGAGCCATAAAACTGCACGCTGAACGAAAAACTATGGTTTATGACAATAAAACGGTTGTATTTTATTAAAAACTTAACGTATCTACAACAAAGTGATAACAAATCATTAACAACAATTAATCGAAAACTTTCGCATCTTTGTAGTGTAATAAACTGGTTATTTATTATTTTGGTTTTGGTTTTGGTTAGTTATAAAATGTCTCGCAAATAGTGGGACATTTTTATTTTGTTGAACCAATGAATGATAAGACTTGGGCATTAAAAACTATAGGTTGCTCGACATTGACCACGTGACCGCAGTGCCCTATGACAAACAATTTTGAAGATTTATAATGTTTTTCGACAACGAGGCGAACAGATGGTAAAAACATATAATCATCTTCGCCCATAACATAAAGAGTAGGAATATCAAGTTCTACTTGTCGAAACCATTTGAGCACCGGATTAATTTCGGCGGTGAGTTTAAACCATTTTATAAATTCTTTTTGGTACAACTTTTTAGCTTCGTTAATGAACAGTAAACGCGATTGTTTGTGACTCTTTTTAGGCATAATCACAAAAGCAAAAAACTTATACAAAACCAAATAAGGTAATACATATTTGAACGTATTTCCTACTTTCATTAGAATTTGAGAGCGAAAATTCATTTTCAGAATTGCTCCACCTAGAATCATACTTTGCACGCGTTCAGGATGCATTTCGGCCAATTGTCGAATAAGAATAGTGCCGAGAGAAATCCCTACAAAGTGTGATTTTTCAATTTTCAAATGGTCAATGACTTCCAGAACATCATTAGCAATGGACTCAAAAGTATATTTTTGTTTGAAGGCTTTTTTGATTTGGGAATTCGAATTTCCGTGACCGCGTAAGTCCAATAACAACACGTTATAATGGCTTTTGAAATCCCGAATTTGCTTGAACCAAATAGACGAACTACCACCGGCACCGTGGACAAAAGTCACCCACTGCTTACTGTTTTCGTTTTTGTATATGGTATAGTTTATCATTTGATTTTAGAATGTAGATTAACGAATTTTGATTGCAGATTTTGTGTTGGTAAATATATACCAAAATTTCGATAGCTTCGATAATCTAAAATCAAAAATCGTTAATCAAAAATCTTAAATATATTGTAAAATAACTTCCATTTCTAGTTTCATGCATAGCCTCTTCCCTAGCCTTTTGGGCCAAATCAGTTCGATTAGAAGCTTAAATAATAGCTCATGAAGAATTTATCCGCAAACCAACATTGCATTCATTCCATATTTACATACTTCCGAAAGACTTCCTCCCTGCACTAAAACTCCAGGAACAAGTAAGAAATTATCAGGGACAATTTTGCGAATCTCCCTCAAATATTCAGCTTTTGTGGCACCAACAACGTACAAAAGGTTTTTTACATTTATAAAAATATTTGAAGTTTCCATAACCTGTTTGTAAAATTCCTTTTTTGGCCTATCATTCTCTTAGCCATTACTCAATTATTATGAATCTGTAAGTTTATTTTTTTTTTACAAATTAAATTGAATGTATAGTTTTTGTAAGGGTATTTTATATTTCATTATCATTGATATATATTACATTTGGTAACTAATAGTTTTAACTTTTACCAAATGCGTAATTTTATATTTTTTACATTATTATTTTTATCAAACTTTATTTATTCTCAACTTCAAACTACAAGTGACAACTTTGAAGGAAATGGAAATATTTTAAGTTGGTATGGTGGTGATTGCGGAATGGACAATCATTTTTTAAATCCATATCCATCTGGAATCAATAATTCAGCTACCGTTTTAAAATATTCCGATACCGGGGCACTTTATGCATACGTTGGTTTTAATGGAGTGGGTAATTTTAATTTAAATAACAACAGTATCTTTTCCTTAAAAATATATGTTCCTTCAAACGGACTTATTGGCAATCAAACCAATCAAATTTCATTAAAACTTCAAAATAGTTCTTTGGCCGAACCTTGGTCAACACAATGCGAAATCATAAAGCCCATTGTATTGAATCAATGGCAGACCATAACTTTTAATTTTGCTTCTGATAATTTTGTCAATTTCAGTACTACTTCTCCTAATCCTCTATTAAGATCCGATTTCAATAGAGTGCTCATTCAAATAAATGGAGAAAACAACACAAGTCAAGTAGTTTCATACATTGATGATTTTCAATATAGAGTTGCAAATAATGTTGTTTATGATAATTTAGTTTGGTCGGATGAATTTGATGGAAATGGGGCAATAAATTTTTCAAACTGGCATCAACAGACTCAATTTCCAATGGGTACTAGTTGGTTTGGCAATGAGCAGCAACATTATACAAACCGCGTTGAAAATTCTTTTGTTAGCAATGGCAGTTTAAATATCGTAGCCAAACGGGAATCTTATACAAATCAAGGTATAAATAAGCAATATACATCAGCACGTTTGAATTCGAAGTTTGCTTTTAAATATGGTCGTGTAGAAGTTCGTGCTAGATTAAGTGAAGGAACTGGGACTTTGCCCGCAATTTGGATGTTAGGAAAAAACATCAAGGAGTTAGGAGCCTATTGGCAATTAAATGGCTATGGTTCTGTGACTTGGCCCGCCTGCGGTGAAATAGACATAATGGAATACTGGGGATCCAATGTCATCTCAAGCGCAGTTCACCATCCAATAGATGGCAATTTGTCAATAGACGAATACGTAGCTAATTATCAATATAAAGATGGTGTAACCAGTGATTTCCATATTTATGCGCTTGAATGGGATAAGGATAGAATAACATTAAGCGTAGATGGTATTAATCATCTCAACTATGAGCCACCGATCAAAAATCAATATACTTGGCCTTTTGATGCTGAACAATTCATTCTGTTAAACATAGCAATAACACCAAATATAACAAATGCCTTTACACAATCTGGAATGGAAGTCGATTATGTTAGGATATACCAACAAACAAGTTTAGGAAATAGCAAGGTAACTGAACAAAATGATTTGGTCAATTTTCCAAATCCGGTAAAAGACAAGCTAAATATAATAATTCCAGAAAGTCAAATTGGAAATCGAGCCACAATTTATTCGCTTTTGGGTAAGGAACACAATTCCTATATTTTAAATAATAAGCAAACCATTTTAGATGTTTCTGCCTATCAAAACGGAATTTACCTTTTGAAAATTGAGACGAAATCAGGAATTAAAACGTATAAATTTATTAAGAAATAGTAGGTTACAATAAAGTTGCCATTTCTTGCTGTATTAGTAACGCTTCTGTCCGAGCCTTTTCGGCAAAATCAGTTCCATTAGAAGCGTAAATAATAGCTCGTGAAGAATTGATTAATAAACCAACATTGGCATTCATTCCATATTTACATACTTCTTGAAGACTTCCGCCTTGTGCGCCAACACCGGGAACTAGCAAGAAACTATCCGGAACAATTTTTCGAATCTCCGTGAAATATTCAGCTTTTGTGGCTCCAACAACATACATCAGGTTTTCGGAGTTTTTCCAAGTTTTTGAGGTTTCCAAAACCTGCTTGTACAATTCCTCACCTCCAACATTCAAGGTTTGAAAATCAAATGCCCCTTTATTAGAGGTCAAAGCCAATAGTATCGTGTGTTTATTTTCGAAAGCCAAGAAAGGTTCCACTGAATCTTTTCCCATATAAGGTGCAACAGTTAGGCTGTCAAAGTTTAAATCCTCAAAAAAAGCTTTGGCATACATAGACGAAGTATTCCCAATATCGCCCCGTTTTGCATCGGCAATCGTGAAGATTTCAGGATGGTTTTCGTTGATGTAATCAATTGTTTTTTGCAAAGAAATCCAACCTTTTATTCCGTAGGCTTCATAAAACGCCATGTTTGGTTTATAAGAAACAGCCAAATCGTGAGTGGCATCGATTATCGCCTTGTTGAATTCGAAAATCGGGTCTTCGAGTTCTAATAAATGTGATGGAATTTTATTCAAATCAACATCCAATCCTATGCAAAGGAAGGATTTCTTGATTTTGATTTGGTCTACAAGTTGTTGTGTTGTCATTTAAAACGATTTGAACGCAAAGTTACCTTAAAGTTTTTAAACAGCAAAGTAGGTGTTAAAAGTATAAAAAAAGGGAACTTAAAGTTCCTTTTTTTATACTTTTAATACAGTTCAAAATATTATATTTTCAAAGTAAAAGTTCCTTTAGCAGCCAAACCAATTTTAAAAATAATTCTTTGCCCGCTATTAATTTTTCCAGAACCATTTAATGTTACTTTAATAACCTGAAATGGGTATTTTTTTATACGATCTAATTTTTCTTTTGTAACTGCTGCATTAAATGTGTTGTCTCCTGATTTAATTACTATTGGACTATCAAAAAGCGAAAGTAAATCTGGTCCGTTAGCTATACTTCTATAATATACTTGCACAGTAGCGTCTAAAGGAATTTCAGAATTTATGGAACCCATTAGGCTTATTTGACCGTCTTCTTTGAACTCGAAGTCAGATTCTTTTATAACAGCCTCATAAAACGAATTAGCTCCCTCTTGCTCGTAACTTAAATCTTTAGCAGTAATATCCATCGGCACATCTACCTTGGCGTTAAAAGTAAGAGTAGAAATATCCGTAATCTTATTAATTCCCGAAGTTAATCCTTTGTTTAAAGTTACTACAGGAGTCAATTTTAATTGAGCTAGATTTAAAATATTAAGATTTTTTATTTTAAATTGAAAAATAGAGTTAGTGGCTATTATAGTTTTTTCTAAAGTTATTCCTTCGCTTAACATATCTATATCAAAAGGAAGAGTTAAATTATTTTTAGAAACTGTGATAGTAATTAATGTTTCTTTTATAATCATATCACTAGTCGTAATTTTTTTAAAACCCGCAGGAAGCAGAACATTAACTACTATTGGATCCGGTTTTAATTCTAGCTCCCCGAAGAAACCCTCTATAGATTCGTGATGATCTGCAATATCGATCGTAGTTGAAAAACTCATTTTTGAACCAGTTATGGGAGCAATAGATGTTTTTTTAATAGTGGTTTCAACCTCAACACCCATCACACCATCTGTATTTAGGGAATACCCATTTAGATCGTCTAGTATCAAATTTGAGATACTATTAGTTGCAATATTCTCAAATGTTTTACTGTAAGCAAGTCCGTTTTTAATCAACTTAGGAATTGTTACTTTTATCCGAGCCCCTAAACTTAACTCATTATTTAAATTTAGGGTTATTTTAGCCCCCGTTTTTAATTTAATCACTGAAATTTTAAAGCCAGAAGGAAAACCAGCTGTACCTATTGTTGGAGTTTCTAAAGTAAAAGCACTTGTCACTTTTGGTAAAACATATTCACCTGCAGGAATAGGAATATTTGGATTAGTATATTCTGAGGGTAGCGTCACTTCAAATGCACTAGTATATATTTTGGGAAAAACAACAGATTCGACTTTGTAATTGCTAGTGTTTTCAAAACCAAAACTATAGTCACCTGTTAATGGATTTTCTTTTAAATCTAAATTATCTGTAGATATCAAATCTTTTAGAAACAAGATGTCATTTACTATATTTGCATTAAAAGATCCTGTTGCTTGTATAGCAGTAATTCCTTTTATTTTATCTAGTTCTTCAGACAAACTACAAGAAAATAACAAACAAAAAAAGCATAACAAGCTACCCAACAAATAAAAACGCTTCTGAATTTTCATGTAAATAAATTTAACTTTTCACAAATTTAGTTAAAATATATGTAATTTAGCAGAATTAAATAATTTTTAGTTTTATTATATGTGCATCCAAATAAAAAAACACCACTTCCTTTTAGTTGCTTTTATCATTTCTTCCATTTTATTTTCTCAAGAAGCTCCCTACGGTTCTTTGGGTCTTAGAAGAATTTATCAATCAACACTTATTAATCCTGCATTAGTCCCTGATTCTACTTGTATTAAGAACTCTTTGTCTTTTGTGCCATTTTTACCTCTTTCTATTTTTGATTTTGGAGCAAGTGCCGATATGGGAGCAATAACTTTGGGTAAATTCACATCTGCGATTGAAGGCGGAAAATTGAACCTGAATACCGTTGTAGCTAATATGAACGATTCGAAAAATTCAAATTCATTTGCAGGAATTAATATTAGCTCATTACATGTGTATCTCAAAGTAGGAAAAAAAGGTTCTCGATTAGAATTTTCTCAACGATTAAAAATGTCAGCTAGTACTAACATGATTAATAAAAACCTATTTGAAGCTTTAATCAATACCAGCAGCGCTAAAAATACAGTTATTGATTTAAGCGATGCCAAGTCAAAAATAATGGCCTGGAACGAAATTGCAGTGGGATATACTAGACCTATAAACAACAAATGGACTTTAGGTGGAAGATTTAAATACTTAAACGGTGTAGCTTATTCCGATTTTAGTTCAACAAAATTAACTGCAAAAATAGGGCCTGATGGAAACTCATTTGATATTGATTCCAAAATTCGTACGGCCTCTTTAAACCCACTGTCTGACACTGCCTATAATAATCAAGATCTAACAAAATATAAAAACAATAATTTAGCGTCATTAATGCTTTCAGGATTAGGCAAAAATAACGGATTGGGATTAGATGCAGGTGTGAATTATGAAATACAAAAAGGGCTAAATGTCTTTGCTGGATTTAATGATTTAGGATTTATTTCATGGAAAAACAATCCACTTACATACGACACTAAAGTTTTACTTACTGATTTTTATCCACTCAAAAAGAATCCAGTGACCAATAACTACGAGGCAAACTTTGATGCATTTACTGAAAACGGATTAGTTACACCAGAGTCATTTACTGTAGCTTTAAATACCCAATTTAATATTGGTACAACTTGGAAACCTGTGAAATGGTTTCATTCTACTGCTTTAATTGATGCGTATTTGGTAAACGGCAGCATTCAATATCCCGGAATTACTGTAGCAGGCACGTTAAATGGCGGTAATTTTTCAGAATTTACAATGAATGCAGGCTATACTCAAAACAAATTATTTCGCATAGGAACGGGAATGTCTATTAAAGCGGGCGTATTACAAATGCACCTATTCTCCAATAATATAACGGGTTTATTTAACACCGCCAATATACAAGCTGTTGACTTTCAATTTGGATTAAGTTGGGCTTGGACAGGACAAAACAAAAAGACAAGTTAATCTTATTGACACTTAAAAAATATCTTTTAGCGTTTTTTAAACGAAACTCATACTGAAGTCTCAGAAATGCTTTAGAAAACTATCCTATTGCTTAAAAAATCTCGCTAGCTTCTTTCAATTTTTCCATATTGTTAACGAGCTGAAGCTCATCAATAATCTTTTGAATTTTACCATTCATAACCCCATCCATATCAAAGACATCCATACCTACTCGATGATCAGTGACGCGACCTTGTGCGTAATTATAGGTTCGGATTTTTGCTGAACGGTCACCAGAACTTACTTGTGAGGTACGTTTTGTAGCATCTTCTGCTTGCTTTTTAGCCAATTCTTGTTCGTACAAACGAGAACGCAATACCCCAAAAGCTTTGTCTTTATTCTTGTGTTGCGATTTTTGATCCTGACATTGCGCCACCAAACCTGTTGGAATGTGCGTCAAACGAACCGCAGATTTCGTAGTATTTACGGATTGTCCACCTGGGCCTGACGAACAGAAAAAATCCACACGAACATCGTTCATATCAATTTGCACGTCAAATTCTTCAGCTTCCGGAAGCACCATAACCGTTGCTGCCGAGGTATGAACACGACCTTGGGTTTCCGTTTGCGGCACACGTTGTACCCGGTGAACACCAGCTTCAAACTTCAAAGTTCCATAAACATCTTCGCCAGTCACTTCAAAAATCACCTCTTTGAAACCTCCAGAAGTTCCTTCGTTCATATCTACAACCGAAGTTCTCCAACCTCTGTTTTCACAATATTTGGTATACATTCTAAACAAATCTCCCGCAAAAATACTGGCTTCATCGCCACCCGTTCCTGCGCGAATTTCGACCATCACATTCTTAGCGTCTTCCGCATCTTTCGGAATCAACATAAACTTGATTTCTTCCTCTAATTCCGGCAGTCTTTCCTTGGCTTCATCGAGTTGCATCTTGGCCATTTCAGTCATATCTGCATCACTATTGTCGGCAATTATTTCGTTGGCTTCTTCAATATTCGCCACTAAAATAACGTATTCATCTCTTTTTTCGGACAAGGCTTTCAAACCTTTATATTCCTGATTCAATTGCACATAACGTTTTTGATCGCTGATCACATCGGGCTGGATAATCAAGTCCGAAACCTCATCGAAACGCTGTTTTACTATTTGAAGTCTGTCTAACATATTCTTAATCCTTTATTTGGAGTGCAAAAATACGAAAAAGTATTGCAGTTTGCAAGGTTCATAATTGAGATTGTCATTGCGAACAATGAGGAACGAATTGTGTGGCAATCTGGAGCTATTTGCAGCTATACATTACAATCTTTTATTCCGAACACCGGCATAAAAGGATTTCCATTTCTATCTGGGCTAGGAAATTATCCTAAAGACACGTTTGCGATTTACTATAAAATCATTCACTAAAAAGCTTTAACTTTAGAAAATGACATAAAAAATTAAAAGAATTTGTCACAAAAAAAGGTTGTATTTGTGACAAAATCAAGAATTTCAAAACCAAGAATAAATTTCAAAAAACACTTTAATTTTTGTCGCAAATTTATCCTAAATGTGCGACACATACCTGCGCCTAAAACCATATATCATAGGAGATTATTCTATTTTAAACTTTTTGAATTCAAAACATATTTTGTCACAAATATTTACTATATTTGTGACAAGATTATGAAAAAAGAACCTCAAAATATAGAACAAAATATATTCAATAAAATGAAAAAAGCAAAGCCTAGCACTTTGTTTTTTATTGAACAATTTGGCGAATTAGCCGAACCAAGCGCTATTCGTAAGGCATTACAACGCCTAAAAGAAAATGAAAAAATAGTACGCGTGGCTCAAGGTATTTATGTAATCCCAAAAGAAAGCAAACTCGTTGGGAAAATAATTCCTGGTGCCGAAGAAGTAATAGCTGCCATTGCCAAAAAAGACCAATTCCGAATAGTGCCTACAGGCATACAAGCCCAATATTTATTAGGATTGAGTACACAAGTACCTATGAAATTGGTGTATCTAACCGATGGTGCTCCAAGAACTGTAAATATTGGAAAACAAACCGTTAATTTAAAAAAAACAACACCCAAAAATCTGATTGCAAAAGGCGAAATAAGTGGTTTGGTAATTCAGGCTTTAAAAACCATTGGAAAAAACAAACTGAATGAGAGAACCGAAACAATCATTTTGGAGCAACTAAAAAAGGAAAAAACAACAAACATTATTCACGATAGCAAACTAGCACCAGTCTGGATTGCAACTATTCTAAAAAAAGTAATAGCAAACGAATGAAAACATTTTTAGACCTAGATAAAGAAGAAAAAATACTGATTTTTGAACAAATCAGAACCAAAACAGGACTTCCCATTCAGGCTATTGAAAAGGATTGGTGGGTAACACAAACGTTAGGATTAATTTTTACTCTAGATTGTGCTCCGCACATTGTTTTCAAAGGAGGCACTTCATTAAGCAAAGCCTGGAATACAATAGAACGTTTCTCGGAAGATATTGATTTGGCACTGGATAGAAGATATTTAGGTTTTGATGCCGAAATGAGCAAAACCCAAGTCAGTAAATTACGCAAGGCATCTTTCCAATTCATCTCCACTGTTTTCTTCCCCCAACTAAAAGAGAAATTTGAAAAAGCAGGTTTCACCGATTTAAAAATACAATTAGCACCAACAAAAGATACCGACCAAGACCCCTTAATTATCGAAATCTATTATCCCGAACTAAGTGCGACGTCAGCCTACCTAAAACCACGTATTTTAGTCGAAATTGGCAGTCGCTCTTTGATGGAACCTTGTTCTCCCAGAATGTTTTCTTCTTTGGTAGGAGAACACTATCCTGATCAATCTTTCGCTGACCAACCCATTACGGTAGCAACCGTAAATCCAGAACGTACCTTTTTGGAAAAAGTGTTTCTTTTGCACGAAGAATTTCAAAAACATACCGATAAAATTCGAACTGACAGATTGAGCCGACATCTGTATGACTTAGAAAAATTAATAGATACCCCCTATTTTCAAACAGCCATTTCAGACAAGATTTTATATCAAGGAATTGTAAATCATAGAAGTATTGTTACTCCTGTAAGAGGCATTGATTACGCTAATCATTCACCCTCAAAAATCAGTATTATTCCGCCAGCAAGTATCCTAAAGGAATGGCAAAAAGATTATGAAATAATGCAACAAAATATGATTTACGGCAACTCGCTTTCTTTTGAAAAATTAATGGAAAGAATAGCGTGGATACAACAACAAATCAATGCCAAAAAATAATCTTTAGATTGGCACTTTGACTGATTCCGCTTTTGTGTCAGATTGTATCGAGAAGCCATTTAGAACCATCATTCCTTCTGAAACTAAAAAAATTTGCAAAAAAAACAACCTTTTACGGTTTCCCGTAAAATCCCTGAGAGAAAAGGAGTTAGATTTGTTAATGATATAAAAATTAATATTTTTTAATCAGTATTTTCGGTATTAAGTTATATATTTGGAAAGTATAAAGTCTGTCGTTTATGAGACCTATACAGCCAATTTGGGGCGGATAAGTATGATTTTATCGGACATATATACAAGTTATCTACAACTTTTCATTCCACCCTCCCATTTGCACTTAAAGTGCCGTATTCATTGACATTGTGAAATTAGTAAAAGCAGAATAAAGCACAAAAAAGCAACGAAATACTTGTTTTGTTGTACCCAATGTTGTACCTTCGTATCACGATGCACCCGAATGAAAACCTAGTATTTACAATACTTTCACTCGTTTGCATTACTTTACAAATATAGTACAACCTTTCTAAATTACTAACTTTATGGCATCAATTAAACTTATTTTAAGAACGCACCAGGTAGATCAAACAGGACACAGCCCTTTGTATATCCGAATTATAAAAGATAGAAAAACGAAATTTATCACTGCTGGACTAAAGCTCAAAGAGAACGAGTGGGATGAAGTAAAGCAGAAAGTTAAAAAGAACCATTCCAACAGTGCCCGGATGAATGCTGCATTATCTCAAAAGATTGCTGATGCCGAAGGTCCCACTGGCGCTCGTTTGCAACGAGTGCCATTTTTTAATTTAGAACACTAGTCCATTTATGGTAATACCGAATGTTACAACAGCTTATGCTTTATCTCTTGCAGTCATGCATTTAGTTGTTCCTCTCACACTTTTATATTTTATAAATAGAAGAAAAAACTCTATCAACTGATTGTTTTTTAAATAATACGCTCCAAAACTATTCTGAGCACGTCCCATATCAAACTAACTTTGTGGAAAGGTGTGACTTTGTATAAATATTTCTAGGCTAAGCCAATACCAGGTATTATGGTTTGAACTCTTTTTTATGTTGGGACAATGTTAAGAAAACCATCGTTGTCAGGATTGAATATATAATCGGTAAAGAAAAAACGGCATACAACAGCGGTTTTGCAATAGTGGGGCTTTAGTACTCAATTAAACATTTGTGCATATATTTGGCATCGGTATTTAATTGAGCATTTGTGCGTTTAATACCCCAGCTCTGCGAAGTGTGAATAAGTCGTGACAGCAAAATATAATCGTGATTGCTCTGCGAAGTATCCCGACTTCGTAGCCATTCCAACAAACAACAAACACAGGAATAAAGGCTGCTAAAGTAAGAATGTCATATAGTAATGGGATCGAAGTCGGGAGACTTCGCGCAGCATCCTACTAATACTTGCTATGTACCAGCCCAGCTTCCCACTGGCGCTCGTTTGCAACGAGTGCCATTTTTAATTTAGAACACCATCGTAGCGTTTACAACGCGGCATAAATAACCCCCGATCGCTCGGATATCCACAATCGCTAGCGCAGAATTGCATTCTGTGCCCACAAACGAGAGCAGATATAACATACCACAATAGCTACAGAAATTATTTTTTGTAGCTATTTTGCATTTATAAACCTAAAATTATAATCTTTGTAAGTATTGTTTCAACTACAAGTAAACCTTATGATCGTATCCGTCACTAAAATCTAGCTAATTTCGTATTCAAAACTAATTGCTTTTTTTAAGTTCAATGGGCAAATTATAGCAGAGTTGAAAGAATCCAATTGCAGAAAACACAAAGTAACAGATAGTTGGAATTTGAAGGTTTGGTACACCATGACTTTATGGGAAAATGAGAAGGATATCAACGAGTTTTATCGCAAGGGTACCCATATAGAAGCGATGAAACAATCCAAAAACTTCTCTTCTAAAATTCAATCCCAGCGCTTACAAAATGAAGATTTGATAGGTTGGAAAGAAGCAAAAAAAATATTTGGTAGCAATTAGTCCTGAACTCTGTGGTTTGCGACGCGCTTATTTAATACCTTTATCGTATTAGAATTTTCCTTTAAAACAATTAAAAATTAAACTTATGAAAACATTAACTCAAGACGAAGCAAATAAAGCTGTACCAACTTGGAAATTTGAAAATGATGCCATTCAAAAAGACTTTTCTTTCAAAGATTTTAAAGATGCTTTTTGCTTTATGACGAAAATTGCTTTTTATGCTGAAATACAAGATCATCACCCAGAATGGACCAATGTTTATAATAAAGTTTCTATTACACTAAATACTCATACGTCCGCTGGTGTAACCGAAAAAGATATTGAATTAGCAAAATTGATAGACAAAATAATTTTATAGAAATCTAATAGTCAATAACTTAATTTTAAGCTAAAATTACTACTAATAATAGTTGATGCAGTAGATGTTACTTGAACAAGAAAGTACCGATCGCTCAGATATTCAAAGTGCTAGCGCAGCGTATACGAACTAATCCACTGCGTTTTATATCTTATGGTATTTTTTGTATTTTTGAAATCTTAAGTCGAAATAAACCCATTATGAAAAAAGCAATTATTATTCTCGTAACCATTACGCTATTCGCTTCTTGCCAAAAATCAAAGCAGGTTTCAAAAATAGTGGGCAAAGATTGGCTGTTAGGAAAATGGGAAAACAAGTCTGACGAAGGCAATCTGTTAGAAATTTGGAGGAAAGTAAACGACAGCCTCTTTATTGGCGAAAGCTATTTTATAAAAGGAAAAGACACCATGCACTCTGAGAATATCCATTTGAAACAACAAGACGAAGAACTGTTTTATATAGCAACTGTAAAAGGTCAAAACAATGACAAAGCTATAACTTTCAAACATAACATTGCACTAGCGAAGCAATTAGTTTTTGAAAACCCGGAACACGATTATCCTAGAAAAATCGTTTACAAACCGTTTGCCAAAGATCACCTACTTATTGAAATCTCAGGCATCCAACAAGAAAAACCTAGTTCTACTCGCTATTCGATGAAGAAAACCGAATAAGAAAAATCCCAATCCTGAAAAATTTCAGCATTGGAATTTTCTATTTTAAAAACGGTATTAAATCTATTTCAACCCAGCCAAACTTTGTTCCAATGTTGCAATTTTAGCCAATGCATCGGCTTCTTTTTGTCTTTCGTTTGCCAAAACTTTCTCTGGAGCTCCGTTTACAAATTTCTGATTAGACAATTTGTTTTGAACTGATTTCAAGAAACCTTTCGTATAAATTAACTCGGTAGTTAGTTTTTCAATTTCAGCCGCAACATCAATATTTCCAGTAATTGGAATAAAATATTCATTTGATTTTACACGAAAAGACAAAGCACCATCCACTTTATCCGAAACATATTCTAAGGAAGTGATGTGCCCTAATTTGGTCACAACCGTATCAAAATATGTCG